>NZ_JAOTRZ010000021.1 GCF_030247655.1 Trichlorobacter sp.
CCTTCTGTTCAGTCAAACGTTCATATAATACCGAAAGGGTCCGTTCCAGCAGCTGTTCGTACGTTATCTCACACTTACGCAGCTTCAGAGGCCGACCGTAATTCATGAAGTTAACCACCATATAATTGGCGCGCCGGACCTCTTCCCGAATTTTATCGGCCAGTGCAGTCACCCCATCGGCCCGTTCAGGACATTGCGCAACCACTTCACTGCGCAGGTGATCGATGGCCAGACTGATATAATTGAGCGGGTTGCGGATCTCGTGGGCAATACCGGAAGCCAGCTGTCCTACCCGAGAAAGATGCTCAGCCTCATACAGACGCTTTTCCAGGGTTTCACGCTCTCGCAGTTTCTCCACCATTTCGTTAAATCCCTTGGCAAGCTCGCCAACCTCGTCAGTACTTTCAACGGGAATGGTGACCGACAGATCACCACTGGAAACTTTCTTGAAATCCTGCACCAGTCGGTGAATCGGATCAGTGTAACGCCGGGAAAGATAGATGGAAAAAGCGATACCAACCGTAAAGACCATACCGGTTGCCGCCAAACGCTTGATAAAATTTGAATGCTGGATACTCTGAATGTTATCCAGTAACATATTGACCTGTACATAGCCCAGATGCTCATCACCAACAATAACCGGCACCACGACGTCATACGGCCTTTGTGACAGGATTGTACCACCCTCTGATTTTCGCGGTGCAGACCGGACACCTTTTTCCAGTTTTTTCAGGTCCTTCAGTTTGCCGATTTTTTCCGGATTGGTAGAATCAATGATCTCGCCTTCACTGTTGATGATATTGATCTCATTAATTCCTTTTTGACGGGCATTCTCATAATACTCTGAAAGTCTTGAATACTCCGTTTCAGAGGTCAGATCAGCAATACTGAGCTGCACCGCCTTTGAGATTTCTCGGGAACTCTCCTGAATTTCATGTACCAAAGCGGTCTGGGAGAACTGGTTAAGGGTAAAGAGCGTCACCCCCGCCAATACCAGCAGCGATATCATGATCAGGACAAGGCGGGTATTCAGGTTCATCAGGCGACTCCGACCAGGGAAAAGTGTTGCCAGAGTACCAGCAAACCCCTGCTCTTGCAAGGAGACCATCTGATCTCTGAAAATATTGACACCCTCCTGCAGGCAGTGTAGAACCTCCTCGATGAAAACTCTACCGTCAGATAATAAGAAATCCTGGAACTGTTTCCCCGGACTTGCATATGCCCTTGCATTTCTTATTGTTTTAAGCGGCTGCACCACGGTCATACCCCGCTCCGATCTGCCCTTGGTTACGAATGAATCCTGCGGCGAGCAGGTCAAGGTGGTGACGGTGCCATTGCCAGTGATTGCCACCTCGCCAAACGAGGGGATTACTGCCGGCGCCCTGTCGGCCTTCCTGATCCACAACCAGAAGGATGAAGTCTATTCGCTGCTGGCCCCCCAGGTTAACCACAACAAAAACTTTGGTTTTACCGGCACCCTGTACGGTTCTGTAAACCCTACTGCTGAGCAGAATATCGAATTCAACCTGTCGCAATCACAGAAGAAAAACTTTGACTATGAGGCCAGGATTCGTGACGTCAGCCTGATGAACGGTGATCTTGAGTTAAAAGGTTTTCTGGGCTGGTTTGCCGATGGTTCTTCCCGTTTTTTTGGTTTTCATGCCCGAACCCCCAATGAGCAGGAGACAAACTACACCAATCGTGAAATCACCTACAATCTGTCTGCCACCTGGTTTCTTGGCCGGCACTACTATCTGGAATTGGGGCACCGCTTCCGCTCGGTCTCCATTGGCCAGGGTGCCATCAAATCAGTACCGTTCATCACCGACAAATTTTCACAGCAGGATGTTCCAGGGGTGGATGGCTTCACCACCCATGCCCCGCGCATCTCACTGATTTACAGCAGCTACGACAGCAAAACACTGCCCACCTACGGCGGCTATGCCCGGATCACCTTTGAACCCACCGTTAAGGCGCTGGGCGGAGCGGAAGATTATCGTCACTATGAAGTAGAGTTAAAAGGCTATGTCCCCCATGATGAGAGCAAGCGCTTCATTTCGGTCTTCAGGCTGATGTACAACCAGACATTGGGGGACACTTCCAACAGCAAGGTACCATTTCTTGAACAAAGTATCCTGGGCGGGGAAAACACACTGCGGGGCTATGGTAGAAACCGCTTCATTGACAACAGCTTTCTGCTCTTGAATCTGGAAGAACGTGTCCGCCTGTTTCGCTGGGAGATCTTTAACGTAACCGCAGATTGGGAGCTGGCCCCTTTTATCGATTTTGGCGCGGTAATGGAAAGTTTTGATAAAGCCAGTTCCAAAAATTTTGAGTTTAACCCCGGCATCGGCTTCAGGGCTACAGTACGCCCCAATATCGTTGGCAGGGTAGATGTGGGAGTAGGCAAGGATGGGCCAGCGGTGTATGTGGGTTTAGGGTACCCCTTCTAACGTCACCCTTCACCCTTGCTTCACCCGCCCCTGCATCTTGGCCAGCTCGGCATAGCGGCCACCCAGCTGCAACAGCTCACCAGGCGTACCCTGTTCCACAATCCTGCCTTCATCAAGCACCAGTATCCGCTGGCAATCCCGAAAGGCCGACAGACGCTGTGAGACCATCAGTACCGTCTTGTCCTGCCAGCTTTCCGCCAAAGCCCCCAGTATTTCTTCCTCTCGACCGGCATCCACGGAGGCCAACGGATCATCCAAAAGCAGTAATTGGGGTTCTCGCACCAGTGCTCGAGCCAGCGCCACCCGTTGACGCTGCCCACCTGAAAGAGTTACCCCTCGCTCCCCTACCACCGTAGCAAGTCCGGCACTGAATCCCTGCAGATCTGAATCAAGACCAGCCCGTTGCAGCGCCAATTCCAGAGAACCATTACCACCGTAGGCAACGTTATCCGCAATGCTCCGCGAGAAAAGCGTTGTTTCCTGGGGCAGATAGCCAATCAACCGCCGCAATGAAGCCAGTTCAAGCCCATTCACGTCCTGGCCACCCACAAACAGCATGCCGTCAGCCAATGGCAAAAGACGCGGTATCAGACGCAGCAGGGTTGATTTACCGCAGCCCACCGGTCCGGTGATTCCAACCCTCTCTCCTTGGGCAATGGCAAAAGAAATATCATGCAGTATCTCGCGATCTCCATAGCTGAAGCACAGTCCGCGTGCCTCAAGCCCCTGCCCCAACCCCTCGGTTTGTCCTGCATCAGGTTTTTCCACCACAGCCGGATTGCTTTGCAACAGCTCATTCAAACGGGCCATGGAGGCTGCGCCACGCTGGACCAGAGTCAGAATCCAGCCCAGCACCGCTGTGGGCCAGGCCAAAAGAGCCAGATAGCCGGAAAAAGCAACAAACTGCCCCAGACTGATCTGGCCGGTTATCACCAGCCGCCCGCCAAGATAGAGCACGGCCAAGGTGCCTGCCCCGGTCGCCAGTGCCATGATCGGCATCACCAGCCCGCGCAGCCTTGCCAGTTCAAGGTTCTTTACAAGACATTGCCCCGAAATACGGTCAAACTGCCCTGCAACAGACACCTCACGGCAATAACTCTTAATCAGCCTGATCGCCCCGACTGATTCCTCGGTCAGGCTGGAAAGCCGGGCAAGCTCATCCTGCGCCTGTCGCGAGACGGAAAAAATCCTGCTGCTCATTGCCCGCACCGCCAGCACCATCAGTGGCAGTGGGGCCACTGCAGCCAACGTCAGCCAGGGATTGATCCGCACCATCAGCCAGATGCCGGCCAGATAGATCACCGTTGTGTTCAGAAGGCTCATAACCCCGAAACCGGTCAGCATCCGCACGTTAGTCAGATCATTGGCAAAACGGGAAAGGATGTCACCGGTCCGTTCACGGGAGAAATAGCCCAGATCAAGGGTCAGCAGCCTGGCAAACAGCGCCTCACGGATTTGAAACTCAAGCAATCGCGCTGCATTCAGGACCACAGTCCGGGAGAATATTCTAACCAGAGCGTACCCGGCAGCGACCAGTGCGATCAGACCCGCTGCCCGGCTTGATGAGAGCATCACTTGATCAGGATGCTGCAACCCGTCAATCACCAGCTTCAGCAGCCAGGGGATCAGCAGGGCGCAGCCGTTGGTAAGCACCAGCAGAAAGGCTCCGATGGCATATCGCCAGCGAAGCCCCTGCAAAAAAGGAATCAATACCCTTAATGCGTTTACACCAGTATGCTGCATAGACTTACTGAACAACCTCTTTAGTTACCACCACCTCGGTACCGCCCTTACCGTTGGGCTTTAAAACAGAAACTACTTTATGAGGGGGAATTGACGGATGCGCGGTTAAGGATCTACCGGATTTTTCAAACATCTGATTAAGGTGTTCGATAAGATCATGATCAGTAATCTGCTCTTCTGTTTTACCTTTGGGAAGCAGCCAATCACCGTTACTTTTTCGCAGCAGGCGCTGTTCAACAGCACCACCACGGACACGGTTAAGCTTGCTCTGGATTGATTCCTTACTGATTGACTCCCGTTCCTGCTTGATCTCTGTACCAACCATGGCTGCGAACTGCTTATCAAATTCGGCCTGACGCTTGTTCTGTGCCTCAACAGCCTGGGTTACCAGATTTGAGACCTTATCCTGCCGCTGCTGCAGTTGCACCTGACTAACTGCCAGATAGCCTACTCCCCCCAGCAAGGCAACAAGCACCACAATTGCAAGCACCAGAAAAGTCTTTGAAAGTGGGCTAATCAGCTTGGTTGACGCGGACCAGGTCGCCGTTTGCTCGGTCTCTTCAGACACCTTCTGCAGCTGGACTGACAAAACAGCAACAGCTTTAGACAGTTCTGCATTTTTTTCACTCAGATCAAATGAGGTATTTGCTATATATTCCAGTTTGTTCTGCTGTTCCTCTATAGCAGCCAACACGGTAGGATCATGACGAACCTGCTCCCTGAGATAGCTCATCTCATCTTCTGCCCGACGCAGATCGTCTTCAATCTCGGCCTGTGCGTTGAAGCGCTCGGACAACGCCATGGCCGATTCATCTGACACTGCCAGAGGCATCTCTTCGCCATCCTCATCATCCTGCTGTGTCTGCTGGCCAGGCTCAACAACATGAGAATCGTTAGTGCCCGGCTCTACAAGCGGTAATTCTTCTTCGCCCTCATTATCCAGCTCCGGCTGCGGGCCAGGTTCAGCAGAAGATGGTTCCTCTGCCTCTGCTTCAGAACCGGCATCACTTGCCACCGCCGGTTCTTGTTCTGAAGGAGGCGCCTCGATCGGCACGTCGGTTTCTGCAGTTGTTACAGCAGCTGGTTCGGGGGATTGCTCAGACCTGTCGTTCTGATCACTCATGGAATATCCTTATTCTGGCTATGAATTAAGCGGACAGAAGGAAAACAGCTTACCAAGCCAGCATAACACTTAAAAAATGTCTGTAAAGTTTGAATGTTCTGCCTTGAATGCATCTAACAGCATCTAACAACACCAAAGATGCAGCGGCACTTTTGTACTGTCAACCAGACCCATCCGCTCGTCAGAGGAGCAATCGTGCTGCATACCAGTCAATGCAGAACATATCATTCAGGCTTTCTCAATCTCATATTGGCAAACCTGCCAGATTTTGTCGTTTCCTGGTTTCTGATAACCTTTTGCCATTCATGTCCTCTGCCCCTGACAACTGATGACAACTGATGACAACTGATACAAACCACTACAAACGGCTACAACTGCTCAACCGGATCAAGCGGTATTCCTGACAGTCGCGTGGCAAAGGCATCCTCATTAGCCAGGCAAACGGCTGCGCTATCATCATATCTTACGATGTAAGCGCCCGGTTCAGCTCTTTTGCTGATTACGGCAGAACCTTCACACCAAGTCTGATCCGCACAGTTCCCTTTTACAAGGGTACCTGCATGTAGAATCTGCTTGGTTTCGGCATGCATGATCCGGAATCTGATGCTACCGGCTGGTGGCCAAGCAAGCAGTGTCTTTATCTGCTCCAGCCTGTACGGCCGTTGAAGCGTAAACTGAAGGTCCGGGTTGCCGTAACTGCGAACACTGCGCACATCACCAGGACTGCCCAGACACCCCTGCTTTGCAGGCCAAATATCACTGACAAGCAGAGGATTACCAATAAACATGGCATCTCTGACCCCGGGCAGACCGACAGAACGTCCATCCTTGTCCAGCTTCACCAGCCAGGCAAGAATATTTTGCCCCTGCTGCCGTGCACCGGCCACTGCAAAACCACCATCGCTTGCCTGTACAGCGGCGTATCCTTTCTGGAATCCTTTGCCAGCCCCCAGTGCTTTAGCCCAGCGGGGCTTACCCTGTTCATCAGTCTTCAGCACCAGCAGATCATTACCGATCCTGCCTGAAACGATCAGCCCGTTGTCAGCCGCCTGTCTGACAGAACTGAAGCCGGTCTCCTTGTCCGCTGGATATTCCCGATCCCACAACCACCTGCCTTCATTGTCAAAGGCCATAAGGAAGCCGGAAAACGTAGCGTTTGTGCTGTTAAGAAACGGCTTGGTTGTACCAGACACCGCAAAACCTCCACCCTTGACTGCCAGCAGATCAAAGACTTGCGTTTCACGCCCGCCAAACTGCATGCTGCGTTTAACAGTACCGTCGCTGCGTAACATCGTGATGCGGGTGATGGTGCTCATTTTTCGCGCGACCGGATAGGTAATAACAATGGTGCCATTGCTCAACTGGGTGATCGGCACCATCCTCTGGTATTCTTCAGTACTATGGTAGCCGGGCAAGATTCGCTCCCACAGCTTATTGCCGGCTGAGTCCAGCTTGAAAACCCAGGCATCCCCACTATCGGGATGACCGACACCGCTGACCAGATAGCCGCCACCCGCAGCTTCAACAACACCATACCCGTTTCCTCTCTTGGTACTTACAGCCCACTGCTGACCAAAATGCTTCTCCCACTGCAACTGTCCGCTACCAGAAAGTTTAAGAACCCAAAGTTCCTCCCAGGTATTGCGTTTAGCAGCAAGATTACTCGAGTTACGTGTGCCGGCAATAATAAAGCCGCCATCCGAGGTATAGGAAACGGCATGTCCGCTGCTTCCTGCCATGGCATTCTGGCATTCGCCTGCAAAAGTTTTTTCCCAGATCATTTTACCAAAGACATCAGTCCTTCTTGCCAATAGTTTCCAGCACCCTGATGCAGCAGAATCGGCCAGATTGCCTACCGTTATAAAGCCGCCGTCAGGCAGAGCCCGCAAATCATAGTTCCAGCTGTAGGCAGATGGCTTATCGTACTGTTTACTCCAGCTGCCTCCTGTTGAAGCCCCGTTTTTCTTAGGCGCGGCGGCTGCAAAAGTGCCAACACAAATACAGCCAATGACAACTAGTTGTATAAGGACTTTTCGCATGAGATTTACCTCCCCTTTGTTGAGTAACTACCGGTTTTTTGGGGTTACGGGGCAAATATACAGGATATTCGCTAAACCGCTGCGTGAACTGCTTTGCTGGAATTACTACGCAACAAACCTCATTACGACAAACAAACCAACCATGGCGATACCGATGGCAAGCTTACCCGCTAATCCCAAAGCCAGACCAACGACGGTTCCAAAACCGGCACGACTGGCTTCATTCATCGTACGCTGAAGAGACAGTTCACCGACAACAGCCCCAATAAAAGGACCAAGCAGGATACCCGGTATGCCGAAAAAAAGGCCAACAACCCCACCTGCTGCTGCACCAGCCATGGCTCGGGTGGAACCACCGTATTTCTTTACTCCCAAAACTGATGCTGCAAACTCAACCAGATAGGTGAGACCTGCCATTATGGCAAGGACAAGCAGTGTCCAGAGACCGACATAGTGAAAATCTTCTGCCCAGGCACCAAAGAGAAGCCCCAAGAAAAGAATCGGCGCCCCCGGAAGAATCGGCAGAAACATGCCGGCCAAGCCGGTAACGGTCAGAACAGCTGAAAGGCCCCAGATTAATATTGACATATCTTGGTTCATCAACGTGCCTACCCCTAAATCCCTGTGTTTATCAACTACACGTGGCCTTTCTAAGTTTGCAACAGTTGAATTGGGTACTTTAGTTGACGATGAAACTTTCCGTCAAAACTCTTGCAAACACAAAAGACCCATAACAACAATATGTTATGGGCCATATTTACACTTTTGAGTTAGGGACCCTCATTACCCCTATCTCTTTAGAACGGAATATCGTCATCCTGGAACGGCGGTTCATCATAGCTTACAGTGGTATCTGACACCCCACCAGCAGCCGGACGACGGGCTCCGCCACCACTGCTAGCGCCATCACCCTTACCACCCAGCATCTGCATCCGCTCACCGACAATCTCGGTAGTATATTTCTCGTTGCCGTCCCGGTCAGTCCACTTACGGGTCTGCAGGCGGCCTTCGATATAGACCGTCTTGCCCTTGGCCAGATATTCACCGGCGATCTCTGCAGTTTTACCCCACAGGGTCACCCGGTGCCATTCCGTCTTTTCTTCCCATTCATTAGTCTGCTTGTTCTTGTACTTCTCACTGGTTGCAAGAGAGAATGAGGCCACTGCCTGGCCTGAAGTGGTGTAGCGCACCTCCGGGTCTTTCCCTAAATTTCCGATCAACATTACCTTATTAAGACTGGCCATAGGATTCCTCCTGATTTCTTGGTCTGTGTGGAAGCACGTTATAACATCGCCATGAAAGCCGCGCAAGTAAAGAGGCCGCTGCTTGACCTTACCGCTTAAAATAGCTACACTTCCTCAGATTTTTTACGAGGGTGGTACTGTGGCGCTGATCCGTGGCTTGCTTTACATGTCTATTTTCTTTCCCCTGACCTTCCTGCTTGCTGCTGCAGCAATCCTGTCTACGCTGCTAGAGCGCCGTTATTACAGCCTGTTTTCCCGTTTTTGGGGCCGCCTGGGTATTACCATGGCTGGGATTACGCTAACCGTCAGCGGCGAGGAGCAGATCCCAGACGGCCCGATCATCGTGATGAGTAACCATGCCAGCAATTTTGATATCCTTGCCATGCAGGGCTATTTTCCCCGCCCGCTTTCCTGGATAGCCAAAAAAGAACTGTTCACCATTCCGGTTTTTGGCTGGTCCATGCGTCGGGGCGGCTATATCCCTCTGGATCGCGGTGATGGTCGCAAGGCATTGAAAAGCATGGACGAAGCAGCCCGTCAGATCAAAAATGGCACCAGTGTCATCCTCTTCCCGGAAGGGACCCGCACCAGAGATGGTCAGCTATTGCCCTTCAAGCGGGGTGGCTTCCTGTTGGCAGTCAAGGCCGGTGTACCGGTGGTGCCGGTCAGCATTGTGGGCAGTTTTGCCATCAATCCCGGTGGCAGCCTGGGACTGAACCTTGGCCGTACAGTCCAACTCAGGATTCATGCGCCGATCACCCTGCCGGCGGGACTGAAACGGGCTGAAGCTGAGGATCTCTTGATGCAGCAAGTCCACACCGCCATTGCCGGTGGATTGTCATGAAGGGGCCTCAATACCTGTTGCTGATTCTTGCAGGCCTGCTGGCTCTCGGCTGGGGCCTGCCTGCTGCCCACCGTTGGCCATCTCCCCGCAATCTGCTGCCCAGTCTGATGGCACTACTGGGCATTGTCATGCTGATGCTGGGGGCACTGCTCACCTTCCTGCCCCGTTTTTTTCAGGAGTAACCGATGGCCCGCCCTCTGATTACCATCCTGACCGCTCTGCTACTGAGTATGCTACTGCTGATTGTCAACGTTAATCACCGCCAGAAGACCCAGTACCTTGAAGGGGTCAAGGGTGAAAAAGCAGGTGACTTCATGGTGGCCTTGACCGGCTACGAGTCAGCCATCAGGATGTACCTTCCCTTCTCATCCCGCGTTGAGGCATCTGCGGCACGCATCTGGGCCCTGGCCGAGACCGCCGAACGGCGCGGCGACGTTGACCAGGCCCTGGCCGCTTACCGTTCACTGCGCAGCGCCTTTTACGGCACGCGCTGGCTGCAACAGCCCGGCACAGACTGGATCAGCCGCTGCGATAAAAAGATTGCGGCACTGGTGCCGATACGCAAAGGAAATCAACCATGAACATAGACGCGACAGCAGTAACAGAGGATTATCCAGCCGGAGATTCGCCATTGCGGATAGTGGCACTGGGCGGTTTAGGTGAAATCGGCATCAACTGTATGGCCTATGAATGTGGCGATGATCTGATTCTGGTGGATGCCGGTCTGATGTTCCCTGATGCTGATATGCCTGGGGTGGATTATGTCATCCCTGACTTCAGCTGGCTACGGGAGCGGGCCGACAAACTGCGCGGCATTTTTCTTACTCACGGCCATGAAGACCATATCGGCGCCCTGCCGTTTCTGCTGCGTGAGTTTCCAACCCCGATCTACGGCACCGCCCTGACCTTGGGAATTCTGGAAGGCAAACTGCTGGAATACAAGGTAGAAGCTGACCTGAATCCGGTTCTGCCCCGTGGTACCGTCACCCTGGGCTGTTTTCAGATCGAATTCATCCGGGTTGCTCACTCTGTGGTGGATGGCTGCGCCCTGGCGATCCGCTCGCCAGAGGGGGTGGTGATTCATACCGGCGACTTCAAGCTGGACCAGACTCCTGTGGATGGCGAGGTCACGGACCTGGGAACCTTTGCCCGCTATGGTGATCAAGGGGTGTTGGCCCTGCTGTCCGACTCCACCAATGTGGAGCGGGAAGGGTACACCATCTCCGAGCGCTATGTTGGCGAGGCACTGGGGGATCTGTTTCCTAAATGCAAAGGCCGGATCATTGTGGCTGCCTTTTCCAGCAACATCCATCGCGTCCAGCAGGTGGCCGATGTGGCTGCTGCCAATGGCCGCAAGGTTTTGCTGAACGGCCGTTCAATGGTTAACAACGTACGGATTGCGCGCAACCTGGGCTACCTGACCATTAGTGACGATCTGCTGATGGACATCCGGGAATTGAACCACCTGCCACCGGAACAGGTCTGCATCATCTCCACCGGTAGTCAAGGGGAACCGATGTCAGCGCTGGTACGGATCGCCATGGACGATCACAAACAGATCAAGCTGGAAAAGGGTGACACCGTCATCCTCTCCTCCCGCAATATTCCCGGCAATGAGCGCACCATCTCTGAACTAATCAACCATCTCTACCGACGCGGCGCAGATGTACACCATGAAAAAGTCTCTGAGGTGCATGTCTCCGGCCATGCCAGCCAGGAAGAACTGAAGCTGATGATGAACATCACCCGGCCCCGTTTCTTTCTGCCGATCCACGGCGAATACCGGCATCTGGTACTACATCGCAGACTGGCCCTGAAGGTGGGGATACCGGAAGAACGCTGCCTGCTGGCGGTGAATGGCGAGGTAATCAGTTTCTACAATGATACTGCCTGCATTGAAGAAACCGTGGAAACCGGACGGGTCTTTGTGGATGGCAAAGGGGTTGGTGATGTGGGCGAGGTGGTTCTAAAAGACCGCCGTCATCTGGCTGAAGACGGCATGGTACTGGTCATCATCGGGATCAACCAGCACACCGGCGAGTGTATCTACGGCCCGGAGATTGTCTCACGGGGCTTTGTATTTGAAGATGAGAGCCAGGCGTATCTGCAGACCGCCAAGGAGATGGTTCGGGAAGCATTGAAAGAGCTGAGCATTGAATTCCTGGCTGATCGGGATGAGGTGCGTCAGATTGTGCGCCAGACCCTGAAGCGATTCTTTAAAAAGAGCATTGAACGCAGACCGATGGTGTTGCCGGTGATTTTGGAGATGTAGGTACAACGTAATTCAGATCTACAAAAATCCCACAACCAGCTGTTTAACCTCTTCTGTCATCTTCACGGCCTGTCGCGCCACATCTTTATCCGCTGATTCACCGGAATAACGATACTCAACAGCGTAGGCACTCAGCATAGCCAGTGTCGGACGGATCAATTCAAGAGTTGGATGCTGATCTTTAAGCAGATCAAGCAAGAGGGTAAGGTTGTGGGTCTTGCCAAAAGGGATTTCTGCTTCCTGCAGCAAGGCCTTCAAATATTTTTCTGCACACTGTTGTGCATGAAAACAGGCAGCATCATAATTAGGAGCAGAACGAGCCCTTAGCTCACGCCGGGCGGTTGCCAGGTCGCCCTCTGCCTTTAGAGTCCACTCAGAGGTGAGGGGCTGCATACAGCTCTTTCCCGGTTGCAACGATCTCAAGCAGAAAGAAGTCATTCATGGCCAACCGTTCCCGCATCTGCCGTGATGAACGGACAATCAGCTCAACCGGCAGGGTCGGCTTCAGCCGGGTAATGATATCAGCAGCAACCCGTGCGCCAGAGGCCTCTCCCGGCATAATAACCAACAGGTCAACGTCTGACTCTGCATTGGCCTTGCCAGTGGCGTAGGAACCGAACAGAATGACCTTTTCAGGCGAAAACTCCCGTCCCATGGCTGTTGCAAACTGTTGTATGTCGTTGATGGATACGTGAGCCATGGTTGCTCTCCTGACACCGCTCTTACCACAAAAGAAGGGGCTCCGCAATCGTACCTACAAATACTTCTCCCGCAACGCCACCTTATTGATCTTACCGACACTGGTCTTGTCGATCGCCTCCACCAGCCGGACCTTCAGCAGCACCACCTGCTTGGTAACCACCCCTTTATCGGCATATTCCCGCACCAGATGGGTCAACTCCTTCTCGCTTACCGCATTATCCGGCTTGGCCACCACCAGGGCCAGGGGACGCTCACCCCACTTTTCATCAGGTTGTCCGATCACGGCCACCTCAGCCACACCGGGATGGTGGGCAATGATATCCTCCAGTTCCAGTGAGGAAACCCATTCCCCCGACACCTTCAAAACATCCTTAGTCCGGTCGGTGATCTTGACGTAGCCCAGCTCATCCCGCACCGCCACATCACCAGTGTGCAGGTAGCCGCCTTCCCAAAGCCGTTCCGATGCCTTGTGATCCTTCAGGTAGCCCTGGGTCAACCAGGGGGCACGCACCACAATTTCACCGGCACTCTTACCGTCGCAAGACTGCTCCTGACGGGCACTGTCCATAATTTTAAGATCCACCAGCGGCAGGGAACGACCGGTCTTGCAACGGATAACCGCCTGTTCTTCTGCTGAAAGCTCCAGCATTTCCGGCGTCAGGTGTGAGATGGTCAGAATCGGGCAAGTCTCGGACATGCCGTAGCCGGTAAAAAGGTCAATCCCCCGCTGCAGGGCATCAAGACACAAAGCCCGCGACATGGCTGCCCCACCGATGATCACCTTCCAGCCGGAAAGATCCATCCGACCGGCATGGGGATGTTTCAACAGCATATGCAGGATGGTGGGGACACAGTGAGAAAAGGTAACCCCCTCTTTTTCCACCAGTTCCAGCAGGGTATCCGGCACGTAGCGACCGGGGTAAACCTGCTTAACCCCCAGCATAGTGGCCACATAGGGTAGCCCCCAGGCATGGACGTGGAACATCGGGGTAATCGGCATATAGACATCCTGACGATGAAAACCGCCGTGACTGACCGAAGAACCCAGCACCGCAAGCACCCCCAAGGTATGCAGAACCAGTTGACGATGGCTGAAGTAGACCCCTTTGGGCATGCCGGTGGTGCCGGTGGTGTAGAAGGTGGTGGCGCGGGTATTTTCATCAAAATCTGCAAACGCAAACTGATCTGAGGCTGCTGCCAGCAACGCCTCATATTCACCGCTAAAAGGGATGTGGCTTTCAGGGAGCGCTGGTTCATCATTCAGCAGCACAAAACTTTTAACCGTATCCATCCGGCCCCGAATCTGCTCCAGGATCGGCAAAAACTCGCTGTTGACCAGCAGCAGATCATCTTCGGCATGGTCGATGGTGTAGAGGATCTGCTCTGGCGAGAGCCGCACGTTGATGGTATGCAGCACTGCGCCGATCATCGGCACGGCAAAGAAGCACTCCAGATAACGGTTGGTGTCCCAGTCCATAACCGCCACCGTATCACCCCGCTTAACCCCCAATGAAGTCAAGGCGTTAGCCAGACGGGCAACCCGTTGGCGCAGGTCACGGTAGCTAAAACGCTGGTTACGGTAGACGATCTCCTGATCCGGAGCATGTACCACCGGACAGAACAGCAGATTCTTGATCAGGAGGGGATAATCATAGGCAGAGGGAGTACGGGTGATCAGGGCATCAGGCATGGGAAACTCCAGCAATTATGATTTTTCAAAAAATCAGTTCACCACAGAGGCCCCAGAGGCTCGCAGAGTAAAAACGGGGAGTTACTAAAGCATCCCCTTACACCCAAAAGGGTAAAAATAATTTCTAGTCTATTTGTTCGATTTTTCTCTGTTTTCCTCTGAGTCCTCTGCGGTAAAAGCCGTCTTTAGGCTATTCGGCGCCTTTCCAGGCGGTAATGATATAGACCGGATCCTGAGCCTCAAACAGCTTGAATTCAGTCAGCGGCTTGGTGCGGGAGACATTGATGCAGACCACCTCCACCTGATAGCCGTGATACTCCAGAGCCTCAATGCTCTTGGTCAGGGTATCAAGGGTGACCGCATTGATCACGATCAGCCCGTCCCCCTTCAGGCGACGGTCAACCTGATCAATGATCTCCTCCAGGTTACCACCGGCACCGCCAATAAAGACCCGGTCCGGATCAGGCAGATCATCCAGCCCTTCCGGCGCAAAGGCCTCCACCGGCTTAACATTGCGGGCACAGAATTTGTCCAGATTCTGCTTCAACAACGGCAGATACTGACTGTTTTTTTCAATGGCAAACAGCTTGCCGTTAGGAATCAGGTTGGATGCCTCAATTGAGATGGAGCCGGAACCGGCGCCGATATCCCACAACACCAGATCATTCTGCAGCTTCAGTTTGGCCAGGGTAACCGCACGGACTTCCTGATGGGTAAACAGTTTCTTCAGCGAGGCAAACTGGTCGTCATCAATGCCGATCAATGGATACTGGGCAAGGTTGGGCTCCCAGGTACGGATCAGGATCAGGATATTCAGCTCTGAGTGAACAAGGGTAAGCAGACCTTTCATATCGGTACGGGTAAACTTCTCAGTGGGCATTCCCAGATCTTCACAGACCCAGGCCTCATACCCTTCAGCGCCACGGGCCAGCAGCTCTTTCGCCAGCGCTGCCGGAGTATTTACCTCATCGGTCAGGATACAAGCCTTTTCCGCTGCCACAATCTTGTCAATGGAAGGCCCCATGCCACGACCTTTTACCGCCAGAAAGATGGCATCATCCCACGGCTCTTTAATCCGGGCGAAGGCATACTGCATACTGGTGACATTGGCAAAGATCTCCAGCCGTTCCTTGGGCAGGTTACGCAGCAGAAAGCGCCCGGTACCGAAGAAATTGGGATCACCACTAGCCAGCACTGCTACCCGCTTGTCCGTGGACTGCAGAAACGACAGTAAAGGCGGCAACTCCCCCAGCACCATCTTCTGACCAGGAAAATCAGGGAAACGGTCCAGATGGCGCTGCCGCCCCACCAACACCTCTGTTGATGCTATCGCCTCCAGCGCCTTGGTGCTTAATCCTTCACATCCGGCAATACCTGCCCCGATTAGATAAATGGTATTCTGTGACATGCCGCCCCCTGATCGTTAACCTAGCTGCAACGCCGGAAGTATAGTGCAACTTTCCTGCTGCCGCAAACAGAGAATAAAAAAACGGCATTGCCTTCGGGCAATGCCGTCACATTAAAAAATCAGCTGTTACCCTTACTTTGCTGCGCCGCCCCCCAGCACTTTATACGTGGTTGTCTGGTTATTCAAACGGGCCAGGCGAACCGTGATCAGATTCTGCTGGGCAGCATACAGGGCCCGCTGAGCGACAATCACATTCAAATAACTGTCGATCCCTTTATCATAACGGGCCTGGGACAGCTTATGGCTCTCTGACGTGGCGTCGGTGAGTGATTGCTGGGCAGCCAATTGATCATTAATGGTACCACGTTGGGCCAGGGCGTCAGCCACCTCGCGAAAGGCGGTTTGGATCGCCTTTTCATACTGGGCCACAGCAATGTCGCGATCCGCCTTGCTCACATCCAGACCAGCGAGATTACGACCGGTATCAAACAGCGGCACGCTGATCTGGGGCATAAAGTTCCAGGCCAGGGAGCCCGGTTGAAACAGACCGGTAAGATCAGCGCTGGCAGTACCAAAAGAGGCACTTAAGCCAATGCGGGGGAAAAAGGCGGCCCGGGCAGCACCGATATTGGCATTGGCACTTTTAAGTTTATGTTCAGCAGCCATAATATCAGGACGTTTCAGCAGTTGATCAGACGGCAAGCCCAATGGCAGCTCCTGCAATGCCGTTACCGCATCCAACTCCTTTGGTAACAGCTCCGCAGGCAGTGCCTTACCCACCAGCAGGGTCAGAACGTTTATGTCCTGAGCCACCAGCGTCGTATAGCGGGCAATATCCACCCGGGCCGTATCAACCGCGGTCTGGGCCTGATACAGATCAACTGCCGAGGTAATGCCGGCCTCATAGCGATGTTTGATAAGTTGATAGTATTCCTGCTGGCTCGTCAAGGTATCGCGGGCAATCTTCAACCGCTCCTGATCAGCCGCCAGGGTCAGCCAGGCATTGGCGGTTTCGGCAATCAGGCTGATCCGGGTACTTTTTTGCGCCTCTTCCGTTGCCAGATACTGTTCCAAGGCCTGATCTTTCAGGCTCTGCACCCGACCGAACAGGTCCAGCTCATAACTGCTGACCCCCAGCCCGATATTGTACTGCTCGCTGATGCGGGCCTGACCGCTTGCTGAGAGGTCGGCCGGAGTGCGCTGAATGGTGGCACCGGCAGTGCCGTTGATGGTCGGCAGGAGATCAGCCCGTTGAATCCGATACTGGGCGCGGGTCTTTTCAATGGTCAGGGCAGCCACCCGCAGATCGCGGTTGTTGACCAAGGCCAACTCAAGCACCTTTTGCAGGCGGGGTTCCACAAAAAACTCTTGCCAGGGCACCTCAGCCAGCGGTTTCTGGTCAGCTTTGGCTGTTTCAGCCTTGTAGGCCTCACCGCTGGGCCAGCTGGTTGCCACCGGCGCATCAGGCCGGGTATAGCTGGGGGCCATGGTGCAGCCGGAAAGCATCAACACCATGCTTGAAACACAGAGCAACGGAGCAACAGAGAAAGACGGAATCTTCTTGATTGCTTCTTTAACAGGGTGTTGCGCGTTGCGTCGTTGCGTCGTTGCGTGAGTGAATATATCGGTTCTCATATCAATGCCCCTCCGCAACAGCGGCAACAGCAGGTTCGCCATCATGCTTCTTGTACTTTTTGCGTCCGAACAGCCTCGAGATCATTACAAAGAAGAACGGAATGAAGATCAGGTCAATAAAGGTTGCTGAAAGCAGACCGCCGGTCACGGCGGTACCGATGGCGTTCTGGGCAGCCGCGCCAGCACCTTTGGTCAGTGCCAGCGGCAGGGTACCGAAGAAGAAGGCCAGCGATGTCATGATAACCGGGCGCAGCCGGATCTTGACCGCCGACAGGGTGGCGTCAACCAGTTCATGCCCCTGATGCATCTGCTCCTTAATGAACTGGATGATCAAAATAGCGTTCTTGGTGGAGAGACCAACCGTGGTGAGCAGGCCGATCTGCAGATAGACGTCATTGGGCAGTAACCGCAAGGTAACGGCAGTCACCGCACCAACCAGACCAAGCGGCAACATCAACAAGTTTACAAACGGGATGGTCCAGCTTTCATAGAGCGCCGCCACTGCCAGGAACACCACCAAGAGCGAGATGGCGTACAATGCAGGAGCCTGTGCACCAGCATTTTTCTCTTCATAGGAGAGGCCGGTCCATTCATAACCAACCCCCGGTGGCAGCTTGGCCGCCATCTGTTCCATCTCCTTCATCGCCTCACCGGTACTGACGCCGGGGCCAGCCTGCCCCATGATCTCTACCGATGGAATGCCGTTGTACCGTTCCAGGCGTGGCGAACCGTACTGCCAGCGGGCCGTTGCAAAAGCCGAGAACGGCACCATATCACCTTTGTTATTGCGGACATACCACTTGCCGATATCCTCCGGCACCATCCGGTACTTAGCATCAGCCTGGAGATAGACCTTTTTAACCCGGCCATTTTCAATAAAGTCGTTGACGTAGGAACTACCCCAGGCGGTAGCCAAGACCTCATTGATGCTGGCGAGTGAAACCCCCAACGCACCTGCCCGGACATCATCAATATCCAGCTTGAACTGGGGCGAGTCATCCTGTCCGTTAGGCCGTACCGCCATCAGCTTTTTATTTTTCATGGCCATGCCCAGCATCATATTACGGGCTTCCATCAGCTTTTCATGCCCTACACCACCACGATCCTGCAGCATAAAGTCAAAACCATTGGCCTGCCCCAGTTCCACCACCGCCGGTGGTGAAAAGGCAAAGGCCAGACCATCCTTGATCTTTGAAAAAGCCCCCATGGCTCGACCGGCAACGGCAGGCGCCTTCAGATCCTTGGTGGGCCGCAGCTTCCAGTCCTTCAGCTTGACAAAGGCCAGGCCCATATTCTGGCCACGACCGGCAAAGCTGAAACCGGCCACGGTAATAATGGCATCAACTGTCTTGTTTTCCCGCTCCATAAAATGCTGTTCAAGCTGTTCAATCACCTTCAGGGTCCGTTCCTGGGTGGCACCGGCAGGCAACTGCACCTGGCAGATAATGAAACCTTGGTCTTCATCCGGCAGAAAGGCCGTGGGCAGACGATGAAAAAGCATCACCATGGCGGCAACAATGCAACCATACACCACCAGATAACGGATCGGCTTATTGAATGAGCGTCCAACGATCCCTTCATATTTGTCTCTCGCCCAGTCAAACCGACGGTTAAACCCGCGAAAAAACCGGCAGAAGGGGCCACATTCACCCGGCACATGCCCCTTTTCCACCGGCTTAAGCAGTGTTGAACAGAGCGCCGGAGTAAGGATCAACGCCACCAGCACCGACAGGATCATGGCCGAGATGATGGTGATGGAAAACTGGCGATAGATCACGCCGGTAGAACCGCCAAAGAAGGCCATGGGCAGAAAAACCGCCGACAGCACGGTGGCGATACCCACCAGGGCGCTGGTGATCTGCCCCATGGATTTAATGGTGGCATCATGGGGCGAAAGCCCCTCTTCAGACATGATCCGCTCTACGTTCTCCACCACCACAATGGCATCATCCACCAACAGGCCAATCACGATGACCAAGGCAAACATGGTCAGGGTGTTAATCGAGAATCCGGCAACGGACAAGACCCCCATGGTACCCAGCAACACCACCGGGACGGCAATGGTGGGGATCAGGGTGGCGCGGATATTCTGCAGAAACAGAAACATGATGATAAAGACCAGGCAGACCGCTTCGATCAGGGTATGAACGACCTCTTCAATGGAGATCTTGACAAAGGGGGTTGTGTCATAGGGGTAGACCACCTGCACCCCGGCTGGGAAAAATTTGGACAGCTCAGCCATCTTTGATTTTACCCGGTTGGCGGTATCCAGGGCGTTGGCGCCAGCTGCCAGCCTGATCGCCATACCAGCCAGCGGTTTGCCTTTATAGCGGGCCACGATATCGTAGTTTTCCGTACCGATCTTACTAGTGGCCACATTCTTTAGCCGCACCGTAGAACCATCAGGGTTGGTACGCAGGATAACCGCATCAAACTGTTCAGCATTCTGCAGCAGTGTCCTTGCCGTAATGGTGGCATTCAACTGCTGTCCTACATTGGCAGGCGTGCCACCAAACTGACCGGCTGAGACCTGGGCGTTCTGTGCCTGCAAAGCGGTGATAACATCACTGCTGGTCAGGTTGTAGCTATTTAATTTTGCCGGGTCCAACCAGATCCGCATGGCATTCTGGGTCCCGAACTGCTGCAGTTCGCCCACCCCTTCCACCCGGCTGACAATATCCTGCAGGTTTGAGACCATGTAGTCGGTCAACTGGTGACGATCAATCGATCCATCTTCAGAGATCAGGCCGACGATCAAAAGGAAGTTTTTGGTGGATTTAACCACCTGAATGCCCTGCTTCTGTACCACCTGAGGTAACAGTGGTGTTGCCAGCTGCAGCTTGTTCTGCACCTGCACCTGGGCAATGTTCGGATCAGTACCGGCCTTAAAGGTCAGGTTGATCGATACCGCACCGGCAGAATCGCTGGTGGAGGACATGTAGATCAGGTTATCGATACCATTCAGCTTTTGTTCGATCACCTGGGTAACCGTATCCTGTACGGTCTGGGCCGATGCGCCTGGATAGACGGCGTTAATGGTAATCTGCGGCGGTGCGATTGGCGGATACTGGGAAACCGGCAGCGTCTTGATCGCCAACAAGCCGGCCAACATCACCAGAATGGCAATGACCCAGGCAAAAATCGGTCTATCTATAAAAAACCTGGCCATGGATAGGCTCCTTTATTTTTTAGCTGCTGCAGGTTGCGGTTGCTGACCAGGGGCTGCTGCCGGTTTTGCGCCAAACGGCACCGCTTTAACCGGTGTACCGGGGCGGGCCTTCTGCAGCCCTTCCAGAATAATCCGGTCACCCGGTTTCAAACCGCCGGATACCAGCCAGCTCTCGCCAACCGTGCGAACCACCTGAATCACCCGCGGCTCAACCTTTTCCTCAGCCCCCACCACCATCACCATGGCATCCCCTTTGGGGTTACGGGTCACACCACGTTGCGGCACCAGCATCGCCTGCTCGTTGACCCCCTCCTCCAGCACTGCCCGCACAAACATACCGGGCAACAGAGTCTGGTTCGGGTTCGGAAAGACGGCCCGCAGGGTGATAGAGCCGGTGCTCTGATCAACCGTTACCTCTGAAAATTTCAGGAAACCCGGCTGCGGGTAAGCAGAACCGTCCTCCAACAGCAGCTTGACCCTGGCCTGACTGCTTGCGCTGTCTTTTTTCATTACACCACTGGCCAGGCTCTGTTTCAGGCGGAGCAGCTCTGCGCTGGATTGCGTCACATCCACATACATACTGCTGAGCTGTTGGATGGTGGCAAGCGCCGCCGCCTGACTGGCGGTTACCAGGGCACCATCAGTAACGGTTGAACGACCGATCCGGCCGGAAATCGGGGCGATGATTCTAGTATAGGCCAGGTTGATCCGGGCAGTTTCAACGTTCGCTTTTGCCAAGGCAAGATCAGCCTCGGCCTGCTTCAGACTGGCCTGAGCATCATCGTTATCCTGCTGGCTGACCGCCTTGATCTTGACCAGATCCTGATAGCGTTCTGCCTTCAAACGGACCGAGCCCAAGGTTGCCTCTGCCCTGGCCTGGGATGCACGTGCGCTGGCCAGGGATGCCTCATAACTGGCCGGATCAATCTGGTACAGCACTTGGCCTGCCTTAACGTCGCTACCCTCAGTAAACAGACGTTTTTTGATAATACCACCCACCTGGGGACGAACCTCGGCAATCAGGTGCGGAGCGGTTCGACCGGACAGCTCAGTGGTCAACGCTACTCGCTGGGTCTGAACCGTGATTACGCCGACCTCCGGTGGCCCCGAAGGAGGCATGACAGCCTGTTTTTTACCGCAGGCCGTTGTTGTAAGTCCCACTGCTACCAACAGGGTGGCAGTCATCAGTCGTACATAGGTAGTTTGTTTCATTGCATGCACCTCACTGTTAGTCATACTTCAAATGAATAATTATTCATCGTTATGCGATATTAGCGTTTCAGAGAATCCCAGCAGGCCTCGGCGATCTGTTCTATCAGAGTCTCATCAAGCTGGATAAAACCAAGAATATGGTTTCGGGCTACCGATATAATCGGGCCAAAAGCAAGATCAAATAACAGCACATGCGGCAGATCTTTGATAACCTGCTGAGCCACCCCCTGCGTGAAGAGCTCACTATAGATACTGCAGCTACCACCTGACTCTGTCTGACCCAACATATGGTCACGCCGGAAAGCAACACCGTAGGGAGAATGATGAAACTGCTCCATATATTTGAATTCAAGTGGCGATGTGATGAAAAATTTCAGCACCCCTTTAACCAGATGCAGAAACCTTTCCCGAAACGGCATCTCCAAGGTGTAACCTTCCAACAGTGCTGTCGTTATCTTCTGCTCTAAAGTCAGATACAGCTCATTAATCAGGACGTCTTTGTTATCAAAGTAACGGTAAATAGTACCAGCCGCCACCCCGGCATGCTCAGCAATCGCCGCACAGGGCGCTCCGTGAAAGCCTTGCTTGGCAACCAACTCCAACGTTGCCTGAAGCAACAGTTCCCGCTTGTCATCTTTTGCCATGATACTCCCCAAACACAAAATGAATGATCATTCATTCACTACTCTCTGATTTAAGTCAAGTCAATACAAAAAAACGGCACTGCCGTACTTGGCAGTGCCGTGAAAAGACCACTATCACGAAACAGTAGCTACTTGTTTTTCTTCTTGCGCTGGTTCGGATCCAGTTCCTTCTTACGCAGACGGACCGAGGTGGGGGTTACCTCCACCAGTTCATCATCATCAATAAATTCAAGGGCCTGTTCCAGAGTCATGCTGCGGGGCGGCGTCAGCTTGATCGCATCATCCGAACCGGAGGCACGCACGTTGGTCAGTTTCTTGCCACGGCAGGAGTTCACCTCCAGGTCGTTATCACGGGCATGTTCACCAATGATCATACCACCGTAGACCTCAACACCGGCACCGATAAACAGGGTACCGCGCGGCTGCAGGGCATCCAGTGAATAGGCGGTGGTCTCACCATGCTCCATGGCGATCAGCACGCCGTTCTTGCGGCCCGGAATTTCGCCCTTGTATGGGGCATATTCGTGGAAGGTGTGGGTCATGACGGCGGTACCACGGGTATCGGTCAGCACCTCGCCCCGCAGACCGATCAGGCCGCGGGCAGGCACGATAAATTCCAGACGGACCATCTCACCCATCGGATGCATGGCCACCATCTCACCCTTACGGGGACCCATTTTCTCAATAATCGCCCCCTGGAATTCAGTGGCCACATCCACCACCAGATATTCCATCGGCTCCATCTTGACGCCGTCCTTTTCACGGACAATAACCTCTGGCTTGGAGACTGCCAGCTCAAATCCTTCACGGCGCATATTCTCGATCAGGATTGACAGGTGCAGCTCACCCCGGCCGGAGATCTTGAAGGTATCAGGAGAATCAGTATCTTCCACCCGCAGAGAAACGTTGGTACGCAGCTCCTTGGTCAGGCGCTCACGGATGTTGCGGGAGGTAACCCACTTTCCTTCACGACCGGCAAAGGGAGAGGTATTAACGATGAAGTTCATGGCCAGGGTCGGTTCATCAATGGAAACGTACGGCACGGCCACCGGGGTTTCAGCCGAGGCCAGGGTCTCACCAATGCTGATCTCTTCAAAACCGGCCACACTGACGATATCACCGGTGCCAGCCTCCTGAATTTCTACCTGTTTCAGGCCTTCATAGCCCAGCAGCTTGGTAATCCGGCTACGGGTAATGGCTCCGTCCTGCTTGATCATGGCCACGGTTTCGCCAGCTTTTACCTGACCATTAAAGATCCGCCCGGTGGCGATCCGACCGATGTACTCGTTATAGTCGATGTTGGCGATCAGCATCTGGAACGGAGCCTTGGCATCTCCCTTGGGAGGACGGACATTTGACTCAACCACGGCAAACAGCGGTTCCATGCTGTTGGACTCAACGCTTACATCCAGCTTGGCATAGCCCATCTTGGCGCTGGTGTAGACCACCGGAAAGTCAAGCTGCTCGTCATTGGCCTCCAGCTCACAGAACAGGTCAAAGACCATGTTCAGGACTTCATCAGGCCGTGAACCGGGACGGTCAATCTTGTTGATGATGACGATCGGCTTAAGGTTTAAGTCCAGTGACTTCTTCAGCACGAAACGGGTCTGTGGCATCGGGCCATCCAGGGCATCAACCAGCAGCAGCACTGAGTCAACCATCTTCAGAACCCGCTCAACTTCTCCGCCGAAGTCGGCGTGGCCGGGGGTATCCACGATGTTAATCTTGTACTGGCCATGGTGAATCGAGAGGTTTTTAGCCAGAATGGTAATGCCACGTTCTTTTTCAAGGTCGTTGCTGTCCATGACCCGCTCGGTGATGGCTTCATGTTCCCGGTAAACCCCGGCGTGCTTTAACATGGCGTCAACCAGGGTGGTTTTACCGTGGTCAACGTGGGCGATAATGGCGATATTACGGATACGTTCCTGCATGGGGGGTGTTCTCCTCGAACAAAAAAATAAACGGACGGGCATGAAGCCCGTCCGATGCAATACTGTTTATTACAGAATTTCAGTATTTTGGCAAGGGGTTTATGGTTACGATTTAGAGCGGGCGGTAGGCGTCATCTGTTTCTGACTTAAGCCTGAAAAAAACTTCCGCCTTTTCAGAATTGGCGGCGAATACGCGGTCACCCTTCTTGTGTTGCGAAACGATGAGGTACGACTTTCTACCAGCACCGCACTCGTAGGTGATTGCAACATCCTGGGCGGCCTTAAACCCGGCCTGTTCCAGGTTGTCAGGATAGAACTGGTTACTGGCAAAATATGACTCACAGTTTATTTTGGCATTACGTATATCTGACGCCGCAATACTGTTCGATCCCTTGACCTGATACGCATGATACTGGGGAATGGCAATGGCCGCCAAGATGCCAATCACCGGAATACTGCCGATCACCAGTACAATCACCAGGATAACGCCTATTGATGTTTTCTTGGCAGGCGTGCCAAGGCTGCCCCCGCCTGTCATCTGGGCAATACCACACTGTGGGCAGTACAGCGCGCCCTCTACGTCGGGAATTTCCTTACCACACTTAGTACAATACATATGATCCTTTCCAAACAAGCAAAGCAAGTTATATGCTTTCCGACCTCACGCATCCTCTGCCAGCCTGCTTAGCGGAATACATCAAAACATCAGCCCGCTGCACCAACTGCTCTACCGTATCACCCGTCTTGGAAACAGCAACCCCGAAGCTGGCGGTTACACAGCCAACCCCTTTCACCGTTGAGGTTTGCATATCCTCCAACAATACGTCTGCTAGAGAAGTGGCCGCTGAAAGACCCGTATGGGGCAACAGCAGCACAAACTCTTCCCCTCCCCAACGAGCCAGACAGTCAGAACTCCGCACCCGCTTCTGAATCAACACCACCAGAGATTGAAGCACTTGATCACCCATATCATGGCCGTAACGGTCATTGATCTGCTTGAAGTGATCAATATCCAGCATAACCAGACTAAACGTTTCACCATGACGTTCAGCCCGATACAGTTCCTTCAGTAGGGTTTCCTGTAAAAAGCGCCGGTTATATACGCCGGTTAACGGGTCAGTAATGGAGAGAAGTCGCAACTGTTCCTCAAGCAGCTTTTGTTCTGTAATATCCCGAAAGATGGTTACTGAACCAACCACCCGCACGCCCTTCAGCATCGGCTGACTGGCGACTTGCATCGTTAACAAGTTGCCACTCTTCGTGGCGAACTGCTCTTCACCTTCATACCTGCCCCTGGTCTGAATCACCCGGTAAATCGGGCATTCTTCCAGCGGAGTATGATGGCCGCCGTCATGACGATGAAACAGGTCATGGGCAATGGTACCCAACAATTCATCTTCCGTAAAACCCAGCAGCTCTGAAGCCCGTTGGTTGGCAAACGTAATTTTCCCTTTATCATCAATAACATACACGCCATCAGCAATATTTGAGGTAATCAGGGCCAGACGCTGCTCTTGCTCAAGCACGGTCTGCAGGCTGCTCAAAAACAGGTACAGTGCGGTTCCACCAAATAACGTCATGATGTTAAAAATCAGCAGGTTGGCCCGGTGGCTGCCAAAAAGGCTCTCAAGCTCTGGTGCCCGGACAAAGGTGAGCATGACTGCGCTCGTAACACCATCGGTGTCATGCAGCGGGATCAAGCTAACCTGATACGTATGTCCAGCATACCTGACCGAAACAGAATCCGGCTTTTCTGCGCCCAATACAGCAAGAAACTCCTGATTCCCTTTGAGTAACCTGCACAGCTCCTGGGATACAGGGGAAAGCGGAGGTGGGGAGTCTGCCAGTTCTCGCTGCGGATCTTCCACCAACCACTTCTGGCTGAATGGTGATGGGGCATAATGCTTCTTATGCTCATCAAACAACTTGGGTAACAGAACCTCACCCTTCAACAGCAGCAAGTAATCCTTGGCAGGATCAAGATCATGCAACCCTTTACGCACCGCTTCAAACGGTTGGGAAAGTTCGACACTCCCGAGGTGCTGACCTTGCCAAATAATTGGAAAAACATTACGGAACCCGATAATTACCCGCCCGGTTTCAAAACCGAAAATCGGTTTGCGGGTACGATTGGCCTCAACCACGGAAGGGCGGCTGGCAACCAGTGAATCTCCTGAGTTGTGGGGAGAGTGAAAACGGAGAAACGAACGATTATCAGGTGTATGAAAGTGCAGCTGTCGCACATCACGCTGGCGGAACTGCTCATACACGGGAGAAAGCCTTCTATACAGCCTGACCCGCTCAATATCCTGCCGGGACCGGTCATCTGTCAGGGCTGCCTGCAGAATTGACATCACTGCAGGTTGCATGATGTAGCTGTCAAAATAGGCCTGCATGGCAATGCGATGAGCAGTAGTAACCGCCTGCCACGCTACTTCCTGAGCGTGGGTCTGGCCAGCGAGCTGCAATTTTTTCTGCATCTGCCATTCATGATGCAGGTAGGCAGTACCGCAGATCCCAAAAAGCAGAGACAGTACGGACACAGCTAAAAAGGTTCGTTTATGCAGAATATACGCTGATTTCATTGTATATTACCGAGAGAACTGCATGTTCTGACGAATCAGATCGTAATGAGTGTCAACAACAGGTGCAAAACCGTGCCGCCCCAACATTAAGGCCGCGCGGTCCTCCGATGAGGCAGAAAGCAGGGCTCTACTGATCGCCTTGATCTGTTCCGGCGTCATCGTCGCGTTGTTTGCAACCAGCAAAAATCCGGGAAAAGCAGGAGTTTCCTCAATAATCCGCAAGGTAAGATTGGTGTATTTTTTTGCAACAGCAGCTTTAATGGTACCAACCTCGTAGTTCCCTTTAACAACTGCCAGAGCAACCTGATCCTGATTACCAAGATAGTCATGGTGCAGCGTTTCCAGTTTAACACCATGCTTGGCCAACAGGTAGCCTGCCGTCAGGTGACCACAGGTTGAAAGCGGTTGTGAAAAAGCTATTGAACGATGCACCTGCTTAACCGAGGTAGGTCCATCAAAGGCGGTTACCATGGCACAGGTATAGGTAGCCTTCCCGTCTGGCTCATTTATAGCCGCTACAGGCTCTGCCTGGGGATAACTGTTTTTCAGAATAACATAGGGCAACGGCCCCAAATGGACGATATCGATCTTGCCCTGTTTGAAAAGCCGTAGTATTTCTTCGTAGCTTTTTTCATACCTGATGGAAATGGGCGTTTTAAGCTGCTTTGACAAATAGGAAACCAGCGGGCGATTGGCATTGAGAACGGTTTCAGGCTGCTCAATCGGCAATGGCGTATAAACCAGCTCTCTAGCTACAGCATAACCTGATGAGAGTATCTGACCTGACACCAGGACAGCAGCAAACCAAGCCAGGCCACTCCATTTCAGCTTCACCATATAACAACTCCAAGTAAATTAGCAAATTACTAAACAGGACTTCTTATATCGTATTTGGCCGTCTGTCAACTACAGGCAGACATTTTATTACCACTAGAGCCTCTTGCAAAAGTGGCTCAGATG
>NZ_JAOTRZ010000313.1 GCF_030247655.1 Trichlorobacter sp.
CAGTGGTGAACATGTTTTGAGAGGCTTTTTATGAAAATTCTGGTAATCGGCGGCGGTGGCCGCGAACATGCTTTGGTCTGGAAGATCGCTCAGTCACCACTGGTTAAGCAGATTTTTTGTGCCCCCCGGTAATCCCGGCACTGCGCAACTGGCGACCAACCTGCCGATCAAGGTCGAAGAGATCGACAAGCTTTTGGGCTTTGCCAAGTCTGAGGGGATTGATCTGGTGGTGGTCGGGCCTGAACTCCCGCTCTCACTGGGGATTGTGGATCTGTTCCGTGAGTATGGGGTCAAGATCTTCGGGCCCAGTCGTGCCGCAGCACGGATTGAGGCCAGCAAGGCCTTTTCTAAGGATTTGATGTATAAGTACAACATCCCCACCGCTGCCTATGGCGTCTTTACCGAGATCCCTGCTGCTGAAGAGTTTATCCGCAAGACCGGCGCGCCGATTGTGGTCAAGGCCGATGGTCTGGCTGCCGGTAAAGGGGTGATCATTGCCCAGACTGAGGCCGAGGCGATTGAGGCGGTGCAGGATATGCTTTCCGGTAACGCCTTTGGTGATGCAGGTTCTCGGGTGGTGGTTGAAGAGTTTCTGGTTGGCGAAGAGGCTTCCTTCCTTGCCATTACCGATGGAAAGTTTGTGATTCCGCTGGCCTCGGCTCAGGACCACAAGGCGATCTTTGATGGTGACCAGGGGCCTAATACCGGTGGTATGGGTGCCTACTCGCCAGCTCCGGTGGTGACGCCAGCAGTGCACCAGAAGGCGATGGAGCAGGTGGTGCAGCGGGCGGTTGACGGTATGGCGGCTGAAGGATGTGCCTATCAGGGGATCGTCTATGCTGGCCTGATGGTAAAGGATGGCGAGGTCAAGACCCTGGAGTTTAATGCCCGCTTTGGTGATCCGGAGTGTCAGCCACTGCTGATGCGGATGAAATCAGATCTGGTGCCGCTGTTGTTGGCAGTAGCTGAAGGTGATCTGTCAAAACATAGTATTGAGTGGCATGATCAGGCTGCGATCTGTGTGGTCATGGCCGCAGAAGGGTATCCCGGTGATTACCCGAAAGGGGATATCATTACCGGAATTGAGGCAGCAGAGGAGCTGGCTGATGTCACGGTCTTCCACGCCGGTACCGTTGAAAAGGATGGTCAGATTGTGACTGCCGGTGGTCGGGTGCTGGGGGTTACCGCACTGGGTGATACCGTGGCAGCGGCGATTGAGCGGGCCTATCAAGGGGTTGATAAAATTTCCTGGCGTGGTGTGCAGTTCCGCCGTGATATCGGTAAAAAGGCCCTTGGCCGTATTTAGATTATGCGGTTGGTATGTATAATGCTTGACATGACTTCAGGGGCTATGATTTAGTTCCACATCTTTTTTACACCAATCAAGGAGGTTGTAAGATGAAAAAAGCTATTATTGCTCTGTTTGCCCTGGTTGCTTTCTCTGGTGCCGCATTTGCTGCTGACAGCTATGAGTACAAGGGTGGCGCAATGGGTAAGGTTGCCTTCCCCCACAAGGCTCACATGAAGCTGGGCTGTGCCAAGTGTCATGAAGGTGCCCCCAAGAAGATTGAGATGAATAAGGCGGTCGGTCACGACACAATGTGTAAGAAGTGCCATGTTGAGATGAAAAAAGGCCCACAGGGTTGCAAGGACTGTCATAAGAAGTAGTGTAACTCTTGTTTCAATCAATTTAGAAAGAGCCAGCGTTTGCTGGCTCTTTTTTATTTATTTGATTTATATCAAGCTACCATGTCAAAAAACCGCTACCCATTTTTTTGAGGATACGCTATAACAGATCATACAAGACAGAAATGGTCGTGAATATTACTTTCGCTATCCTGCCTTTTTAACACGGCTTTAATGGAGCATTCAGTGAGTACCAATCAACGTAGTTTTGTGCAGCAGGTATGGGATTTCTTTTGTTCACTCAAGCTGACCCTCTTTGTACTGATTACCTTGGCCATTACCTCAATCATCGGTACGGTTATTCCTCAGTACCCGAATATTGATGAGCGCTACTGGGCCACTATCAGTGCAGGCCGCAAGCTGCTGTATGAGAGACTCGGCTTTTTTGATATGTACCACTCATGGTGGTTTTTAGCGCTGCTTACTCTGTTCAGTATTAACCTGATCGCCTGTTCTATCAAGCGTCTACCCCACGTGTTCAAGTTTGTCAGTGAACCGGCTGTAACCATTTCCGAAACACAGCAGAAAATTTTTCAGAGCAGTGAATTGAAATTGACCGGCTCTTTAGAGGTGTCCAAGGATAAACTTGCTGCATTTCTTGCCGCTCACGTTGCATCTCCCGTCATCACGCAGGTAAGCAACCAGTATCATCTTTTTGCCCAGAAGAACGCCTGGTGTCGTCTTGGTGTCTATGTGGTTCACTTCAGTATTCTGGTGATTATGGCCGGAACTATTA
>NZ_JAOTRZ010000314.1 GCF_030247655.1 Trichlorobacter sp.
ATCAACTCACTAAATTACCAAAGCTTGTTGATGGTCAGAACCTTCAAGTTTCTTATAGCTATAACAATGATAACATCTCATCTATCAGTCACAATGGGTTCAGCTATTTCTTCGAGTCCGATGTTTTTGGCCGGGCAAGAAATATTAAGGTTGGCACGCAAGAGATTATCCGCTACTTGTACGATCAAAAAGGCAATTTAACTGACAGCATTTTTGGAAACGGTCAAAAAACTCAAATAGAGTACGATAAATTGAATCAGATAAAATCCTATAAGATCTGGAACGATTCGATTGGAAGTTATGAAACTAAATTCAGCTATCAGTATGACGCTGCGGAAAATTTGGGTTATCTTTATGATTCAGTGAATGAAATTGGACATCGTTATATTTATGATGCTGCTGACCAATTAATAGGAATTTCCAGCACTGATGGAAGTAAACTCTTCCTAGGATTTGATCCGATCACTCAAGCTGAGGAGATGCGAGAAGATTTAAAGGGGGAAAGCTATACTACACGAATTACCAATGATATGATTGGACAACCCATATCCCTAGTTTCCGGTAAAACCACTGTACAAGAAAGTGAAAAAGGAATAAAAACCTATGAATATGATAGCTTGGGAAGAGTGGCGATAACAACATTGACCCTTCGACCAAATTCTATGGATACGTTTAACTACGTCACAAGCTACAATTTCAAAGACGGAATTAATGGTAGCTCGAGTGATTTGGTAGATACTATGGTAGAAAATGGTATGGTCACAAAATACAAATATGACAAAAACAGTAATATTGAGTTGATCGAACAAGATGGCAAAAAAATTACTTATACCTATAACGAAATAAGTGAACTGATTCGGGAAGATAATGAAATTCTGAATAAAACTATCGTTTATAGTTATGATGCAGGCGGAAACATTCTTAACATTCTGGAATATGCTTATACAACCGGAGCACTTGGTGTCGTTACTAAATCCATTCCTTATGTAGAGGGTTATGAATAATTGCAACTTTATCAAGATGCAATTCCAAAAACCTCGAATGACATGTAGAAATTGATGACTTGATTTTTGTCGAAAAAAGAAGCAAGCTGCTTCCTCAGATTGCGGAAGGAATTCATGACAGCAAAGCTAACACAGATCATCACCTCAGTGGTTTGCTGTGTTCTTTCCATGATTCGATCCAGTCCATACTTCCGTTTGCCTTCTCCGATTTTGGCCTCCACCATATTTCGATCGCCAGCTTCCTGGACCTCTGCTGCTCGCTGCTGTTGGCGTACCTGAGGATCCTTTGGGGGTCTGCCCAGTGCCGGGCCGCTCATTCGGATATTATTGCTTTTGCAGAATGCCAGGTTGGCTTTGTTTCGATAAATCTTATCTGCCAGTATCCTTTCAGGATATGATCCTGTTCGGGCCTTGTATCGCTCAGCACTCTCTTGCAAGGTCAGGGCTTCGTTGAAGTTTTCAAACGAAAAGTGTTCCATTCGGACATACCCATCCACCGTTGAAATGGCAATTTTCGAACCAAACTCGGTATTAACGGATGCCTTGCCCCGCTTGATGGGCCTTATCCAAGGCTGGGATACACTGACAATTCGATGATCAATCCGGTTGATCTTTAACTTCCACATCTCAAACTGCTGATCATGGATCATTGACAGCGTCTTAAGTGTATCTTTCGTCTTTGGGCTGATGGGTTTGGTCATGGCCGGTGAGTCAAAGTATCCGAGGCAGCGTTTCAGCAATTTCAAAAGAATACCCTGTTTTTCACGGAACTGGGCTGGAGTATTTTTTTTGGATTTGGAGATGCTCAAAAAAGCCTGCCTGGCATGGCTCAGCAACGACTTCTGAGTGTTGGTAATGGTTTTTCCCCTTGTTATTTCTAAATGGCGCATGCCTGAACAGACCGCCTCATACAGGAGGCGGATATCCGTCGGGAAGTGAATGTCTTGTGGGATACAGGTTGCATCCAGGATCAAGGTTCCGCTATTTGTCTGTCCCGGGCTATTGGCAGAAGAAGCGCTTGACTCAGAGCCTTGGCGATCACCTTCCCCCGAATGACCACTGCTCGGATCGTCATCATTGTCATCATTGGGTGATGGTTTCCTTGAAGGATCCTGAGCAATGATGGCTTCGTTGATTTGGCAAATTTCGGCAGGTGTGAAGCGTTGCCTGAAGTAAGACATCAAGCTGATATCAAAGGGCAATTCACTGGAGAATTCTTCGAATCCAAGGAAAAACTGGAGATAGGGATTCTCACGAACCAGTTCAATCAAATCCGCATCCGAGACATTCAAGGCTTGTTTGAGAAAAAGAGCGCCAAAGGCCAGTCTGGATGAATATGCTCGATTGCCACGTGGCCCATTGAACTTGGTGGCATAGATTTCTTCGATGAGATCCCAAGGCATTTGATGGGATAAT
>NZ_JAOTRZ010000315.1 GCF_030247655.1 Trichlorobacter sp.
CAACCTGTTTCAGGGCAGCAAGACCAATCCGGCAGCCTTCGCCCATCCGCTGCAGACCGGCTGCGGTCAGCAGGCGATTCTGCTCCACCAGCGGCACCAGATCCGCAATGGTTCCCAGGGCCACCACATCAAGCCACTGCCTCAGATCCGGTCCGTTATGACCCAAAGCCCCTTGGTCACGCAGACGGCTACGCAACGCCACCAGCAGATTAAAGGCCACTCCTACCCCGGCCAGTCCCTTGAATGGATAACCACAATCCCGACGTTGGGGGTTAATCACGGCAACCGCATCCGGCAGTTGATCCAGTGGTTGGTGGTGGTCGGTTATGATCAAGTCAAGCCCGATACTACGGCAGAGCAAGGCTTCTTCAATGGCGGTGACCCCGCAATCAACACTGACGGCAAGACCGATGCCCCGCTCTTTGATCAGACGCAACGCATCGCCATTCAGGCCATAGCCATCCTCCATCCGGTTGGGAATGTGGTAACCTACATTGAGCCCCATTGCCATGAAGCCTGACACCAGCAAGGCCGTGGCACTGATGCCGTCCACATCGTAATCACCATAGATGCAGACATGCTCATTTGCTGCACGGGCAGCCAGCAGACGCAGTACCGCCTGTTCCATTCCGGCCATCAAAAACGGATCAAGCATACCTGCAAGGGATGGAGTAAGGAATGACGTAACCTGCTGTGGCTCAGTCAGTCCACGGCTTGCCAGGATACCGGCAGTAACCGGTGAAAGAGCGGTTGCTTTTGCCAAATCAGCAACTCTGGCTGAGTCAGTTTGTTTGAGTATCCATTGTTTGTGCATGGCAGAAACAGAAATCCCCCGACAAGCGGGGTCTTTTTGTAACCATTTCCAACTACTTGCCAGCAGGAAGCTGTTGCAGCATCTCCCTGGCCTGTCTAGCCAGATCACTTGTTTGGTCTTTCTGCAATAACGCCTCAAAGACCGCTTTAGCCTTGGCAGGCTGTTTCAGGTCAACCGCATACACAATGCCGGTATTAAAGAGACTCTGCAGATGCTTGGGATCCAGCTTGTTGGCCTTATCAAAGTTAGCCAGAGCACGATCATAGAATCCAAGTGCCCTGAACATCACCCCTTGATCAGTCAGCACATTGGCATTATTGGGATCAAGTTCAAGGGCCTTTCCATAGGCCTGCACCGATTTCTGGGCCTGATTGGAGTCAAAATAATCATTACCCAGGGTAATCCAGGCCTGCAGGTTTTTAGGATCTTTGGCAACCAGTTGCTCTAGCTCGGCAATCCGTGCAGCAGATTGACCTGGGTTGGGCATACCAGCAGAACCCTGTTGTATAGCTGCCTGTCCGGCTGGTGCCTTTGAACCGGCCATAAATTTACCGCCAACCATAACACCGATCAAAAAACCGATGATCAGGGCTGCAACACCAACAATAGTGGTTTCCTTGCTCATGGGATCTCCCTATGCCTTTGCTGGCTGTACAGTTCCTGTTTCACCTTTGTTCATGGCACGTTGTTCCAGCAACAACACCACCGGGCTGGCAACAAAGACCGATGAGTAGGTGGCAACACCAATACCCACCAGCAGGGCAAAGGAGAAGTCGTGGATCACCTCGCCACCCCAGAGAAAGAGGGAGATGGCAGCCAGAAAAGTGGTTAACGAGGTAATGATACTACGGGACAGGGTCTCATTGATGCTGTTGTTAAAGATCTTGTGCAGCGAACCTTTCAGATCTTTATGCAGGTTTTCCCTGATCCGGTCAAAGATAACCACCGTGTCGGTCAGCGAGTAACCGGTAATGGTCAGCACGGCAGTGATGAACAACAGGTTAAACTCCCTACCGGTCAGGTAGTAGGCCGCAAACATGGCCAGTACGTCATGCAGGGTGGCAACAACGGCGCCAACTCCAAATTTAAAGTCAAAACGCCAGGCAATGTAGCAGATGATACCCAGCATAGAGATAGCCACGGCAATAATAGTGTCTTTACGCAGCTTTTCACCAATGGAAGGACCGATCTCGGTGGTACTCTCTACCGTCACCTGCAGACCCGGCTGAGCCTTGACAAAGGCAGCTGGCACCAGCTCTGCCGCCTTGCCCACCGCCAAGGAACTCTTGCGGGGCAATTTAACCAGCAGTTTATTGCCTTCTTTCACCTCTTGCAGTTCTGCCTCAATACCGGCTGCATGCAGCGCCTTTCGGGCATCAGCCATGGCAAGCGGCTTGTCAAATTTAAGCTGCACCGAGGTGCCACCGGTAAAATCAATCCCCATATTGGCAGCACCCCTGCTCATCTGGATGATGGCAATGATGCCGATGATCGAAATAATAGCAGAGATAACAAACGAGATATTCCGCTTGCCGACAAAATCTATAGTAGTTTTTCCAAGAAATTCCAACATGGCAGCAGCTCCTTTATAT
>NZ_JAOTRZ010000022.1 GCF_030247655.1 Trichlorobacter sp.
TGGTAAACGGAACAGTAAAATGGTTCAATGACAGCAAGGGTTTTGGTTTTCTTGAGCAGGAGAACGGCGAAGACGTATTCTGCCATTTTTCCGCAATCACAGGTGAAGGATTCAAATCCCTTGCTGAAGGCGATAGAGTGACTTTTGAAGTAACCAAAGGCCCTAAAGGCCTTCAGGCTTCAAACGTAACCAGAGTTTAATCTGGTAACAAAGCAGAACAAAAAAGCCCCGAGGAACTTCCTCGGGGCTTTTTTGTTGTATCTACAGCAGTCGCCCCTACAACGTCAGATCTGCATGGCCCTGACAGAGCTGATCCCTGGTTCTGGCCACCTCTTCATTTTCCAGATACTCCTCAAAAGCCATCATCCGGTCAATAACACCACCAGAGGTAAACTCCACGATCCGGTTCGCCACGGTACTGACAAACTCATGGTCATGGGAGGCAAACAGTATTACCTCGTTGAACGCAATCAGACCGTTGTTCAGGGCTGTAATCGATTCGAGGTCCAGGTGGTTGGTCGGCTCATCAAGCATCAACACGTTGGCTCCGGTCAACATCATGCGGGAAAGCATACAGCGCACCCGCTCACCACCGTAAAGCACATTGGTCTTCTTGGTGGCCTCGTCACCGGAAAACAGCATCCGCCCCAGAAATCCGCGGGCAAAGGTCTCACCTTCATTAGGCGGCGAATACTGACCAAGCCACTCAATCAGATTCAGGTCATTATCAAAGTAGGACCCGTTTTCCTTGGGGAAGTAGGCACTGGTAATGGTCACGCCCCAACGGAACGTTCCTGCATCCGGCTCCAACTCACCGGCCAGGATCTGGAACAGGGTGGTCTTGGCCAGACTGTTACCACCCACAAAAGCGATCTTGTCCCCCTTGCGCACAGTCAGGGTCAGATCCTTGAAGACCTGGACACCATCGACGGCTTTGGACAGATCTGTGATCTCCAGAATAATATCGCCACAGGGACGTTCCGGCTTAAACACCACATGGGGGTACTTACGGGATGAGACCGGCATCTCCTCAATGGTCAGCTTTTCCAGCAGCTTTTTACGGGAGGTGGCCTGCTTGGCCTTGGAGGCGTTGGAGGAGAAACGCTGGATAAACTCCTTCAGCTCATTGGCGCGGTCAGTCACCTTACGGTTTTCATCCTGTTTCTGCTTCAGGTTCAGTTGGCTGGCCTGATACCAGAAATCGTAGTTACCCACATAGACCTGAATCCGCCCAAAGTCGATATCAGCCATATGGGTACAGACCTGGTTCAGAAAGTGGCGGTCGTGGGAGACCACGATCACGGTATTGTTAAAGCGGGACAGGAACTCCTCCAGCCAGTTAATTGACTTCAAGTCAAGGTGGTTGGTCGGTTCATCCAACAGCAGGATATCGGGATTACCAAACAGGGCCTGAGCCAGCAGCACCCGCACTTTATCCCCGCCTTCCAGCTCTTTCATCTGCTTATGCCGCAACTCCTCGGGTATGCCCAGACCGTTCAGCAGCACCGCTGCCTCAGACTCGGCCTCATAGCCGTTCAGCTCAGCAAACTCACCTTCCAGCTCGGCGGATTTAATGCCATCCTCTTCAGTAAAATCGGTCTTGGCATACATCGCTTCTCGGGCGATCATCACCTCATACAGGCGGGCATGGCCCATGATCACCGTATTGAAAACCGTATGCTCATCAAAGGCAAACTGATCCTGCTTCAAAAAGGCGATCCGCTCCCGCGACCCTACCGACACTGTGCCGGCATCTGCCTCAGACAGTCCGGCCAGTATTTTGAGAAAGGTAGATTTACCGGCACCGTTGGCGCCGATCAGGCCGTAGCAGTTGCCCGGAACGAACTTGATATTGACGTCTTTAAAAATCACTCGCTTGCCGTAGGCAAGGCTGATGTTATTTGCGCTGATCATCGTAATTCTCTCTTTCTGTACATAAAAACAGAAACCACAGGGGGGCTCCCCTGTGGCTCAGGTGTTGCATATCTATAGCATAATCGCATGTGTGTGGCAATTCTAAACCTTAGAAAGCTCCTGTTGCCGTCATTTTACGATCCCTTTGGTAAAAATCATAAGGTACTGTTGCACCAGCTGCTCATCCTGCTCAGGTGAATGGCTGATCAGGCTCTCAGTCGCCAGCAGGCTCAAAAAAAAGTAATTAACCATTCCGGCCAGAGCCAAAGAGGCATTAACAGCATGGATCTCTTTGCGGAATACTCCCACTTGCACACCATCCTCAATCACTTCAGACAGAACCCTGATCACCTTACTGATGGCCGGGGCAACAATAGTGGGAAAAAAGGCAGTAGGGTTGGTTAACTCGCTGGTATAAAACCGCAACAAGTGAGGGTTGTTGCGATGACGCTGAATGGTCCAGCGCAGGTAGGTTTCAAGCAACTGTAGCGGTTCTGCCCCCTCCTGTTGCAACGCATCGATCTGCTCAAAACAGGCAAACTGCTCCTGAAGAACCGCAGCGTACAGCCCCTCCTTGCCACCAAAACAGTAGGACACCATGGAGATGCTTGCCCCCGCTGCCTGGGACAGTTCTCTGATACTGACGCCGTACAGGCCGCGTTCAGCAAACAACCGGGTTCCTACCTCCACTAATCTGCTGCGACAATCCGCCTTGGACATTTTACTCCCTCGTATTCGTGATACCGCTGGCAAGAGTAGCAAACCCATGAACAAAATCCAATTTATTGCTCTCAACCATCAATTAATTCTTGCACCAGACTACATCGTATCGCTATGATGCCTATCGAACGAACGTTCGATCTTATATCTAGCACCGTTCGCTCACCCGTGTCCAGACACGGGTACCACAACGGAATGAGCCAGAAGCTCACACTCCAGAGGAGGACGTACACAGATGTTGGAATTACGTAACAGGGTCAGAAAAAAGAATCTTCTCGGAAGAATCAAACATGTTGAAGATGTCATCCCGATGTTTAAAAACGGCATGAATATCGGCTGGTCCGGCTTCACGCCTGCCGGCTATCCTAAAATGGTACCGATTGCACTGGCCGACCATGTTGAGAAAAACAACCTGCAGGGAAAATTGAAGTTCAACCTGTTTATTGGCGCCTCGGTCGGGGTTGAAACCGAAGACCGCTGGGCATCACTGGATATGATTGACCGGCGCTGGCCTTACCAGACAGGAAAAAATATCCAGGCCGGTATCAACGAAGGTCGTATCCGCATGGGGGACCGCCACCTTTCCATGTTTGCCCAGGACCTGGGCTATGGCTTCTACACCAAAGACAATGGTGGACGGCTGGATATCGCCATCATTGAGTGCTCTGCCATCACCGAAGACGGCGGCCTGGTGTTAACCGCTTCCTGCGGTGCCGTTCCTGAGATCGTCCAGATTGCCGACAAGATTATTATCGAAATTAACACCTCAATCCCCAGCTTTGAAGGGTTGCACGACATTATCGAGCCGATCAATCCACCCCACCGCCTGCCCTATCTGATCAGTCGGGTTGATGACCGGGCCGGTTCCCCGTATGTAAGAATCGACACCGACAAGATCGTTGCCATCATTGAGTCAAACCGCCCTGACAATGGGCGCTCCTTCAGCGAGCAGGATGACACCTCCGAGGCGATAGCCAACAACATCATCGATTTCTTCAGCACTGAGGTGAAACTGGGGCGCCTGCCCAAAAGTCTGCTGCCGTTACAGTCCGGGGTTGGTTCCATTGCCAACGCAGTTATCGGCGGTCTGGCCAAAGGGCCGTTCACTGGCCTCAAGGTCTGGACAGAGGTGCTGCAGGATACCATGTTGGACTTCTTTGACTCCGGCAAGCTGGATTTTGCCTCCACCGTCTCCCTCTCCTTCTCGGTGGATGGCTTCAAACGTTTCTATGACAACTGGGACAAATACGCCAACAAGGTTATGATGCGCCCGCTCTCTATTGCCAACCACCCGGAGCCGATCCGTCGTCTGGGCTGTATTGCCATGAACACTCCGGTGGAGTTTGATATCTATACCCATGCCAACTCCACCCTGGTTGGTGGCACCCGAATGATCAACGGTATCGGCGGCTCAGGTGACTTCCTGCGTAATGCCTATCTTTCCATTATGCATACCCCGTCGGCACGTCCCACCAAGACTGACCCGACCGGGATCACCTGCGTGGTACCTCACGTACCCCACGTTGACCACACCGAGCATGACCTGGATGTACTGGTGACTGAGCAGGGCCTGGCTGATCTGCGCGGCCTGGCACCAAAGGACCGGGCACAGGAAATCATCAACAAGTGCGCCCACCCGGATTACAAACCGTTGCTTCAAGAATATCTCGACATGGCTACCAAAGACTGTCTGGCCCGCAAAGCCGGTCACGAGCCGCAGCTATTGGACCGGGTCTTCAAGATGCAGGTTAATCTGGCCAAGCACGGCACCATGAAAATTGACAACTGGGAAATTTAAAAGGAAATCCGGCCCCGCTAAAAACGGGGCCGGTTCATTTGGAGGAAATAATGGGAAACAACGATACCAGTTATTATTTAACGACCACCCTGAAGGCCCTGGAAGCAGCCTATCGCGTCAACCAAGATCTGGTGGTGGCAACACACCTGTCCCAGGCAATGGATGCCCTGCACCGGATGGCCCATCAATCAGATAAAAGCGCACGGAGCAGTCATCAAACAGCCAATGATCCATATGAAATGGATGAGTACAATTCAGCTGTCTAATCAAAATGAACAGACTAGGAGCGTACAACCAGATCCAAGCCTCACCTTCTGGTTGTCAAAGCAGATGAAGCTCATTCTGTTCAGCCAGCACTGTGCCTGTCTGTTGATTCTACTGCTGCGTTAGATGCCTGTTCTTTTTGGGGTTCGTGCAATCTCTGGTCACTTTTACGAACCAGGTAATACCCAACCGTAAGTGCCAGAATAATTGCTGCAATCCCAAGCAGGGCAGTGCCTGACAGATCTTTCACATCAAGTATAATTACCTTGCGGGCTATGGCTATGATCGCAACGGCAATCACGATACGGGCGTGATCAGGTGCTTCGTCCATATAGGTCTTGATGATAGTCTCCATCAGTTCAATCCCTATCAGTACAAGCATAAAGATGCCGAACAGTTCCAAAAGCTCATCTATCTCCAGTATCATAATCGGTGGCGACATGACGTCTTTTGCGATAACCCATATCAATTCAAGCGTACTGAGTAGTAACAGGCCTTTGAAAAACGGTTGAATTTGGTTCCTATCTCCCTTGCTTGAAGCTTTTCTGCTCTGGCTTGGAAGTAAATTGACGGTTTTGGTTGTTCGTTTTGCTGCTCTTTGACTCTTTTTTACTGCTTGATCGCCGTATTTGCGGCAAACGGCCAACTGCGGACGCACTAATTCCTACGTCTGGGCTAAAATATTCCGCAGCTTGACTAGGTTGAAGACCCCAGCTGCCAGAGTGAAGTAGAAGTCGATCTTCTCCAAGCCCACATGCCTCAGCTTCCTGAAGCCGGCAATCACCTTGGCCCATCCGAAGAATTCTTCGATCTTCTTCCGGTCCCTGATGCTTTGCTTGTAACTGGCATGCCGGGTGGTACGTCCGTCAATGGCTGTGCCCTTCTTTTTGCTGGCAACATGGGGAGTGACGCCGAGTTCGCGCAGATCATCCACATGATCTCTGGTGTCGTAGGCCTTATCGGCACCAACGGTGATCTTCTTTTTACGGTTGCCTTTCTGGCGGATGATCATCTCTTTGGCGGCTACCCGCTCTGCCTTGCCATCAGCCTGAGTTACCTCGGTTTGGGTGATGAAGCCGTTTTCGTTCTCACTCATGGCATGCCCCATGACGCTGAGTTTGGCGCTGGCACCCGCACTCTTCTTGTAGAGACGGGCATCCGGATCAGTTGTTGACCGGTGGGTCTTGTTGGAGAGCTTCTCTCCGGTAAAGTCACCGGACGGTTTGTCGGAATCGTCATCCATCGGACGAAAGCTCTTGATGGAGGCAAGGGACTCCAGCAGCGTGCCGTCAACCGAGAAGTGATCGCTGGATAAAAGTCCTTTGCGTTTTGCCTGCTGGTTGACCTCTTCCAGGAAACGACGGGCAATGTCAGCCTTGATGAGCCGGTTCTGGTTGTAGGAAAAAACACTCTGATCCCAGACCTCGTCGTCAATGGACAGACCGATGAACCAGCGGAAGGCCATGTCCGAATGGATGCGATCCATCAGCATCGGGAAACTGCGGATGGAATACAGAAACTGGAGAACCAGGCCACGCAGCAAATACTCAGGCGGCACAGACGGCCTGCCGCTTGAAGAGTAAAGGGCATCAAATTCACGATCAAGCTTTGAAAGAGCAGCATCAACCAGAGGCTTCAATGTACGGAGCGGATGCTTTGGGGGTACAAAGTGCTCCGTGGTGACATAGACGAACATGGGGCCTGCATTACTATCGGAACCGCGCATAACTTTCTCCAATAAAAACGAAATGTTATGCACAAAATATTACCAAAAACCAGCTGTTTTTACTACTTGTTTTTCAAAGGGCTGCTAAGCTGATTCCATCTAGCAGTATACATTGAGTAAATCAAGCGGTTTCTTTTTACGTTGCTGTAATGCGTCTGAAAAAAAGTTTGACCGCGCTAATATCCTTCTGGTACTTAAAATCTTTATCTGCTGACTTTGCCTGAGGTGATTGAATATGCCGTACATTGTGATTGAAGAAGACCGCTGCAAAGGTTGCGGGTTGTGTACCATTGCCTGCCCCAAAAAACTGGTGAGTTTAAGCAGCCAGCCTAATGCACTTGGCTACACACTGGCAGTATTTAACAATCCTGAAAGCTGTACCGGTTGTAGTCTCTGTGCCGAGATGTGCCCGGATGTTGCCATTACTGTGTTCAAGGAAGATAACTAGATGACTGCGCTGAAACGAAAGTTTGTCAAAGGTAATGAAGCGGTTGCCATGGCTGCCATTGAGGCCGGTGTGCAGTGTTATTTTGGCTACCCGATTACCCCCCAGAGTGATATCCCCGAATATCTTTCCCGTGAACTTCCCAAGGTGGGGGGGACCTTTATTCAGGTGGAGAGCGAGATCGGCGCCATTAACATGGTGCTGGGGGCATCGGCCTGCGGTGTGCGGGCCATGACCTCCTCCTCCGGCCCCGGCATTTCACTTAAGCAGGAAGGGATCTCTTACATGGCCGGTTCCGAGCTGCCTGGTGTGATTGTTGATATCATGCGTTCCGGTCCTGGACTGGGCGGCATTGATGCCTCTCAGGCAGACTATCATCAGGCCACCAAAGGGGGCGGTCACGGTGGCTACCGTATTATTGTACTGGCCCCTAACTCTGGCCAGGAAATGTACGACCTGACCATGCTGGCCTTTGACCTGTCTGATCAGTACCGCATGCCAGCCATGGTGCTGGCCGATTCAGTGCTGGGCCAGATGAAGGAATCGATTGTTCTCAACCCCCGTCCTACGGTTGATCTGCCTGCAAAAGGCTGGGCAGTGCGCGGTACCGGTGGTGGTCAGCAGAACGTGGTCAAGTCGCTCTACCTTGGTGATGGTGAGATGGAGAAGTTCCATTGGAAGATGCATGCCCGTTATCAGGAGCTGGCTGACAAAGAGTCCCGTTGGGAGGAATACCAGACCGCAGATGCAGAACTGATCGTGACCGCCTTTGGCTGCACCTCCCGCATTGCACGTACGGCAGTGGAGATGGCTCGGGCTGAAGGGATCAAGGTCGGACTGATGCGGCCGGTTACCCTGTTTCCATTCCCTAAAAAGGCTTATGCTGATCTGTCCAGTCACTGCAAAAAATGGCTGACCATTGAGCTTTCAACCGGCCAGATGGTGGATGATGTCCGCCTGGCTGTTGCGCGGGATGCTGAGGTTGCATTCTATGGACGTCCACCCGGAGCAGGTTCGCTGCCCACCCCGGAAGAGCTTTTTGCCCAGATCAAGAAATTCTGTTAAGGATCTATATATATGAAGCAGGTATTTTCCAAACCGGTTAGTTTGAAGGATGTTCAGACCCACTTCTGCCCCGGCTGTCACCATGGGTCAATCCATCGCCTGGTGGCTGAGGCCATGGACAGCTTTGGTATTGCCGATAAGACCATCGGCTGCGCCTCTGTGGGCTGCTCAGTGTTCCTGTACGGCTATTTCAATATTGATGTCGTGGAGTCTCCCCACGGGCGCGCTCCGGCGGTTGCCACCGGTGTCAAGCGGGCCCGGCCTGACCGGATCGTCTTCACCTATCAGGGCGACGGTGATCTGGCTGCCATCGGCACCTCAGAGATTATCCATGCTGCCAACCGTGGTGAGAAGATCACCGTGATCTTTGTTAACAACACCACCTACGGTATGACCGGTGGCCAGATGGCCCCCACCACCATGCCGGGCCAGAAGACCTCCACCTCACCCAATGGCAGGGATGTGGCCAATGACGGCAAGCCGTTCAAGATGGCAGAACTGCTTTCCAACCTGGATGGTGTGGCCTATTCCGCCAGGGTCGCCCTGAATAACCCTAAAAACGTGCTGCAGGCCAAGAAAATCATCAAAAATGCCTTTCAGTATCAGGTGGAAGGGAAGGGCTTTGCCTTTATCGAGGCGCTGGCAGCCTGTCCCACCAACTGGGGCATGAATCCGCTGGCAGCCAACGAGCGGGTGGGGAGTGAGATGATTCCTTACTTCCCGCTGGGTGTCTTTAAAAATAACGAAAACCTGTAACTGGAGTATATTCTATGCGTTATGATGTCTTTTGTGCAGGATACGGTGGCCAGGGCGTGCTGCTGGCTGGTAACCTGCTTTCCTATGCAGCCATTCGTGAAGGCAAAAATGTCTCTTTTTTCCCGGCCTATGGCGTTGAAAAACGGGGCGGGGCAGCCATGTGTACCGTGGTATTTGCCGATGGCGATACCGGTTCACCAGTGGTTGGGGAACCTTCTGTCTCGGTAATACTGAACCAGCTTTCCTTTGATAAATATGCCGCAAAGGTCAAACTGGGCGGTATCTGTCTGATTAACAGCTCGCTGGTTGAACTTGACGGGGGGGCGCTTGATGGACGGGAGCTGCTTGCCGTTCCGATGAACCAGATTGCGATTGAGCTTGGCGATGTACGGATGGTCAACATGGTGGCCTGCGGTGCTTATGCTGCTGCAACCAACGCACTTGCCATGGAATCACTTCAGGAAGCGCTGAAAGATGCCCTGCCGGAGCGTAACCATAAACTGATCCCGGCCAACATCAAGGCGATTCAGGCCGGGGCTGCTGCTGTTTTTTCTGCACGAAAAGCTTGACTCATAGTAGATAATTTGGTATTTAACTTTTCTCTTTTTTAGGGGTGTCGCCAAGCGGTAAGGCACCGGATTTTGATTCCGGCATTCCTAGGTTCGAATCCTGGCACCCCTGCCATAACAAAAACAGGCACTTACGTTATTTGCGTAGGTGCCTTTTTTGTTTGCCTCACACCGGTAATAACGTTATTCTTCGGGCCTATGGTGACTCTTAGACCAATGATTGAGGCTGATCTTGCTGCCGTGTTACGCATTGAACAGGCCTGTTTCCCCCGTGCCTGGACCAGAAAACACTTTTTGGCAGAGATTGGCTCGGAACGTGGTACGCCGGTGGTTGCCGAGTTTGATGGTCAGGTGGCTGGGTATCTTTGTTTGACCGTACTGCTGGATGAGGCAGAGGTTCTGGATGTTGCTGTTGATCCAGCCTTACAGGGCAGGGGAATCGGAGCACAGCTGATGCAGTGGGCCTGTGTCGAGGCGGTCCGGCAAGGAGCAATCGTGCTGCGGCTTGAGGTGCGGGCCACCAGCCTCCCGGCCATTGCCCTGTACGAACGGTTTGGTTTTGTCAGAAGCGGTTTGAGGAAAGCATATTACGAACAGGGTGTTGATGCCCTGTTGCTGGATAAAAACCTCGTTGAGGAGGATGTAGATGCAGTTTAAGGCCATGATTCTTGATAATGCCGAGGTCTCCCCCGGCTACTGGCGGATGCGGATGACCGCGCCGTCGGAGATGCTTGCTGCCAGACCGGGCCAGTTTGTAATGGTACGGGTCAATCCGTCGATAGATCCGTTGATCCGGCGCCCCTTTGGGGTCTTTGATGTGGGAACGCTACAGCCTGCCTACACCGGTGCGGCTCCTCAGCCATATCTGGAGATTCTGTACCGGGTGGTGGGTAAGGGAACCGGTATGCTGTCTACCCTGCATGAAAATGATATTCTGGATGTTCTGGGGCCACTGGGTACCGGTTTTGATACCGGCCCGGCTGGTGAGGAAAAGCTGATTGTGGGTGGCGGTGTCGGTCTGGCTCCGCTCTACCTGCTGGCCAAGGAGCTGGTTAAGGATTCTCCGGTACGTCTGTTTGCAGGCGGAAGAACCAAGGATGATGTGCTCTGCATTACCGAGTTTGAGCGTCTGGGGGTGGAGTGCTACACCGCAACCGAGGATGGTTCGCTGGGTGAGTGCGGTCTGGTTACCAAGGTGCTGGAGCAGCGTCTGGATACAACCGCTAACAAGGGACAGATCTTTGCCTGCGGTCCCCACGGTATGTTGAAGGCGGTGGCAGGCATTGGGGCAAAACGGAGTGTGAAAACCCAGGTCTCGCTGGAAGGCTATATGGCCTGCGGCATGGGGGCCTGTCTGGGTTGCGTCTGCCAGGGGGCTGAGCATAGCAGCGAGAACCCGGATTACCGTTGTGTCTGTACTGAAGGTCCGGTTTTTGAGGCGGATGAACTGAAGTGGGAGGGGAACTGATATGAAACCTGTTATGTCAGTTGAGATCGGCAGCCTCAAGCTGCGCAACCCGGTCATGACCGCCTCCGGCACCTTTGGCTATGGTGAGGAGTTCAGCCAGTATGTTGATCTGGAAAAGATTGGCGCCTTTGTCACCAAGGGATTGTCTTTAAAGCCCCGTGCCGGTAACCCAACCCCTCGGATTGTTGAGACGCCGGGCGGTATGCTGAACGCCATTGGTCTGCAGAACGTGGGGATTGATGCCTTTATCCAGAAAAAGGTTCCGTTCCTGCGCTCTGTCAACACGCCTGCCATTGCCAACTTCTTTGGGTATACCCCGGATGAATATGCCGAGCTGGCCAGCCGTCTGGATGCCATCCCCGAGGTTGCAGCCCTTGAGGTGAACATCTCCTGTCCCAATGTAAAACAGGGCGGGATCGTGTTCGGCACTGATCCGGGGTGTGCTGCCAGCGTGGTTGCTGCCTGTCGTGCTGCCACGAAAAAGACTCTGATCGTCAAGCTCTCACCCAATGTGACCGATATTGTAGAAATGGCCCTGGCCTGCGAAGGGGCAGGGGCAGATGCCCTGTCGGTGATCAATACCCTGACCGGTATGGCCATTGACCTGGAACGTCGCAGACCGGTGCTGGCCAATGTTACCGGTGGACTGTCCGGTCCGGCCATCAAGCCGATTGCCCTGCGGATGGTCTGGCAGGTGGCCAGGGCGGTGAAGCTGCCGGTGATTGGTATCGGCGGGATCATGTCGGCAACCGATGCCCTGGAGTTCATCCTAGCTGGTGCTACTGCGGTGCAGGTGGGTACTGCAAGTTTTGTGAACCCTGCAGCAGCCCAGGAGATTGCTGAAGGGATGGAGCAGTGGCTGGCTGAGCGGGGGATTGCTGATGTCAGGAGCCTGATCGGCGCACTGGAGGGGTAGGATGGCGAATTCAGCAGCACAACAGCTTAATCAGGGGATGCTTTCACTGGTGGACCTGAATTTTATTCTGGTCAACAAGCTGGTTGTGCTGGTGGTGGTGATTCTGTTCTTTGTCACGGTTACGGTGGTTCGCCGGATGCAGGGCAAGTCGCTTTCTTCTCAGGCTCCGACGGCGCTTAAGCTCTCATTGCTGGGGTTGGTGCTACTCTATTTCGAGGCCACGCTTACCGGGTATCCAAACTATAGTCTTATCCTTGCCCGTCTCCAGAGCGTGATTGTCCTGATCTGTCTAGCCAAGCTGGTAATCTATGTGCTGGTGGATATGGTCCTTAGCCTGCGGCGGCATGGTGATGTGCCGATGCTGCTGCGGGATGCCATCCAGCTGGCAGTCTATCTGGCTGCAGGTATCGTATCTTTGCGGTTGGTCTTTCAGGTGGACCTGTCTGCTGTAATTACCACCACCACGGTGCTTACTGCCGCCATCGCCTTTGCCATGCAGACCACGCTCTCCAATGCTTTTTATGGTTTTACGGTCCAGATTGATCCGCTGATGACACGGGGCAGCTGGATAACAATTCCTGAAAAAAACCTGTTTGGTGAGATCGTCAACGTTGGTTTCCGTTATATCACCCTGCGTACACTGGACAACAATCAGGTGCTGGTGCCCAATGCGGTTGTGGTCCAAAGCGTGGTGACCACCCACGGTTCGCTCAGTGAGGCAGCTCATGAACGGGCAGCACTGACCCTGACCATCGGCCTGCCCTATGAACTGCCTCCTGAACAGGCTAAGGCCTTGTTGTTACAAGTTCTGCAGGAAGAATGTCTGGTGCTTGATGAGCCGCAGCCGGTAGTGCGGCTTCAGACCATGAACGATAGCAGCATCGTATACCTGCTTAAATTCTGGCTGGCAGATCCGGCGCAGCGTAATCTGGCTTTGTCGGAGATCCAGACCAAGGCTTGGTATGCGGTGCATCGTTCCGGTTGGAGTTTCCCCTTTCCCCATCGCCAACTGGTTACCGCCCCTCTTAAAGAATCATTTCCCAACCAGCGGGATGAAATACTGTCAGGGGTGCGTCAATCCCATCTGTTTGATGTTTTAACTGCTGATGAAGTGGCCCACTTTGTGGACAGTGCAAAAATGCGTAGTTTTGCACCTGGTGAGGCTGCAGTCAGGCAGGGGGATGCAGGCAGCTCGCTCTTTTTTGTGCTGCGTGGTGAGATGTTGGTTGAGGTTGACGGGAGCGAAGTCGCACGTCTGGGGCAGGGCAGGATGTTTGGCGAGATGTCGCTCTTAACCGGTGAGCCTCGCAAGGCAACGGTACGGGCATGTACTGAGACGATTCTGGCGGAGCTTTCCAAGTCCGTCATAGCCGAACTGATGAACAATAATGATAAACTGATGGAGCGACTTGGTGAGGCGTTATCACGGCACACAGCCAGCAACCAGCAACAGCAGGGGCAACAGGTGGAGCCGGGGGCAGGTGAACGCAGCCCGGTGGATTACCTGAAGCGGCTGAGGGATTTCTTTGGAAAGGGGTAACCCATGTTAGCTGTTGAGGAATTGCTGAATCGTTACTGTTGTCCTGAAACCGTTGAAATCCTGATGATCCATGGCAAGATGGTGGCTGGTAAGGCACTTTCAGCCTGTGCTGCCGTTAATGCAGATCCTGATACCCGACGTCTGGTCATAGAGGCTGCCTATCTGCATGATATCGGTGTCTGCAAGGTGGATGCACCTGATATTGCCTGCCATGGTGCGGAACCATATATTCGCCACGGTGTCTTGGGTAGAGAGCTGCTTGATGCAGAGGGGCTACCGCTGCATGCCCTGATCTGTGAACGCCATACCGGGGTGGGGCTTACCGTTAAAGACATCACCAGCCAGAATCTACCGTTACCGCAGAGGGATATGACTCCAGAAACTCTTGCAGAGCGGATCATCTGCTATGCCGACCTGTTTTTTTCTAAGAATCCAGATCGGCTTGAAAAGGAAAAGTCAGCTGAAAAAATAAGGAAAAATCTGGCGAAGTTTGGTGACGATAAGGTTGCTATTTTTGAGGTTTGGCAACGGGAGTTTGGGGAATAAAAAAGCCCCCTGGGGAGGAATCCAGAGGGCAAAGTGTTGGAAGTACCCTGACAGTACATCCACCACATGAAGGATTTGTTGATGCTGGCGGCCCGTTGCGGGCCGCCTTTTTTGTGGAAGGAGTTAGAACTTGTAGGCTACTGTCATGTAACCGACGTGTGCTTCATAGTTCGGGTTTGCATAAGCACCGGTAAACATAACTCCGGCAGTTTTAGCAATCATGTAATCGTAATTAGCGTAATGATCATCACTATACCGCAGGTTTTCATACAGATAGCCCAATCCAATATTCAAGCTTTTGGTTAGGTTGTACTTCAGCTTGGCTGCAAATGAGTGCTTGGTGTAGCTATCAACATCATTATTGCTGACCAGGAGTGGCGCTGTTGTGACGGCACCGGCATTTGCAGAGAAGTCTTCCGACCCTTTTGTCTTGTCATAGCGGTAATCACCGGAAAGGGTCAGTTTGTCTTTGATTAGTGTGATATCAGTATTCAAGCCAAAGGCGTAGTTGACATCCTTGCGATCCGAGGTCCAGTTGTAGGCCGTGTTGGCAACTGTTGCTCCAAAAGGATTAGCGTCTGCTGAAGCTACAAAATAACGATGCTTTGAATTGTTATCGACCAACTCAAGATCGAAAAACGGGTTGAGTTTAACAATTCCGGCTGTGTAGCTGGCATCAACGTACAGCTCATGCCTGGTGTCTTTTTGAGTACCCAGGATCGATTTGGTATAGTCATTAATTTTGTAGCTGTACTCGGTTGAAAACGAAAGGTTGTCAAGCGGATCAAAGTCAAGGCCCATTTTGATGTTGTGCTGGTTTTTATCGGCAGTATCAACCGGACGCCACCATTGCCTGATGACGGATGAATCTGTTGCGGATGCAAACAGGTCTCCTCTGAAGTCACTGGTGCGGTTTAGGTACTGGTAACGCAATTTGGCAGACATCCAGTCAAAAAGACTGTTTTTAACCTGGGCATACAGAATGTGGTCTTTGGTGTGTGGCGCATCCGTACGGGCACTGTTGTAGGTTGCCCCAAAAATTCCAAAGTTCATGGCCCGGTTGACTTGAAGGTACTCATAGCCCGCAGATAGTTTTGTTTTTGCTGGAAGTTTATAGCTGAGATCCAGACCGCCATTTACCTTGTTGTAATCAAACTTTTCTGTTGCGGTGGTAGCTGTTGCTGCTGCACCACCGTAAATGCCGGTGGGAGAAAGGTTTTTTTTGCTTAAAAGATTCAGATAGAGTTTGACGTCCATCGGTTTGATGGGATTTGTTGTGACTGCAGCCGATGCAGTTGTATAGGTCAATTTGCCGCCAAAATTGCCGCCAAAGTTGTTTAGTGATTCCGTTAAAGCGATATCGTTACTGCTTTCGGAATAGCTTGCTCTGGCCGTAAATGTGGTGTCCCAGAATGGCATACGGTACATGACATTACCGCCGACCTTGTAGTACATGCTGTCTGGAGCAAGGTACACGATGGTTGTTGACGGGTTGCTATAGCTGTGCGTAAAGGTCTTGTTACTGTTGGTGAAATTACTGATGGTACCATCAAAAGTAACAATGAGATTTTTTGAGCGATAGCCGGTAGTTAAGTACGCATTGTCCGTCACATAATCAATGGGTGCCGGCAGTTCTTTTTGCTGAGTAACATATGTACCTATTGGCAACAACCCCTTGGTTTCATTGCGTTCTACTCTGGCATTGAAGAAGAAAGGGCTTTGGAATGAGAATTCCATTTCACCGCCATAGTTTTTTCTGTTGATCGCGTAGTCAAACGGGGAGCTTCCTGCAATCAATCCGTATGCGGCTGCATAGGTGGCACCGCTGGTAACAGGCGCTGTCAACGTGGTTGAGCCGACTCCGGTATATATTGACTTGGCGCCAAAAGTCAGGTTGTGAGGAGTTTCATCATAAAATAACGAGTATTTGAATTCATCTTGTTTACCCGCTTTAACCAAGAAACTCTGGTCGTTTCGTGTCTTGTTAGAATCGCTGTTGTAGCCAAAGTTCTTGCCTTCGAGGTAGAAAAAGTAATCTTTGCCGTAGTAGTCAAGTAGTATATTTCCTGTTATACCGGTACCAAGATCTCTATACTCATAAAATTTGGTCTTGTTACCATGAATTTCTGTGTAGTTTCCGCCAAGCTCAATATTTCCATCAAATTCATTGGCAAGTGCAGGTGCGGTACAGGCGGTCACTGCCATGATAGACGTTATCAGTACTCGTTTCATTGAGAGCCTCCTCCTTTATCGAATGAATCGCTTGCCGTTAGAACCAGGGGCGTTGCTGCCGTGGATGGTGCCGTGGCATCCGGTACAACCACGAGCCAGGCCACCACGACCTGCACTGGCAGAGCCGCCGAATACAGCTTGTCCACCATAGGGAGTGCCTGGATGACGAGACCAGTCATGGCAGCTTTGGCAAAGCTGTGGCTGCTTTTCTTTCAAGAGTTTGGCAGCTTTGGTGCCGTGGCTTCCGTGGCACTTTGTGCAGTCTTCTTCAACCGGAGGGTGTTCCCAAACATAGGGGCCGCGTTTGTCAGCATGGCACTTGTAGCAGAGCTGGTTCACATTTTCGGCCTTAAGCATGCCGTGCCCCAAAGATCCATGGGGATTGTGGCAATCAGAGCAGCTCACCTTGCCTTCAATAATCGGGTGATGTGAAAACTTGTTGGCTTGAGACTTTATGTCTTTGTGGCACTGGAAGCAGGATTCTGGCTGCTTGGCGTATGGCTTTGGATTCTTGTGGACGGTGTGGCACGATACACAGGTGACGTCATTCTTCTTGTGGTAGGAGCTGTCCCAGAACATCAGTTTCTGATTTTTGCCATGACAGGACTGGCATTGTGCATTTTGTTCTTTTGCACTGACACCTTTACCAAAGCGAATAATGTTACTCTTTGACGGGTTGGCAATGTGGGCATCGCCGCCGCCGTGGCATGATAGGCAATCCTTGCCTGCCTTGCCGTGCAGGGTTGTCTTGTGCTTGCCTGCGATGTCGGCATGGCAGGTCGCGCACTTTTCGTTGGCAAGGGCTGTGCCTGCGAACAGCAGGAGCGCACTTGCGGCTAGCATTGATAGTCTTACGAACATTCGTGGCATACGTTTTCCTCCTGTGGTAATCGTTCTACAAAAAAGATGGGTGAATTTCTTTGCTTCAGGTGCTTCCGTTCAAACAGCGATTATCCTCCTTCTGATTTTAGTGGTATTGATTGCCGTTAATTTTATGGCTATTGATTTATTAGAATTCTAATGGTGTTTAGCAATGGATGTGCCATTGTGCTGTGTATGTTGTAACGTCATTGTTTTATTGTGTTATTTTTTAGGTGTTGACTGATTAGGTAGGTTAGTTAGGAGATTGTGTAGGGTTGTGGAGGTGTCTGTGTTCAAAATACAACAGTAGGTTTTGATGGTATGGTCTTATTTCATTAAATTGAACGTAAAAGGGCTGGTTTTGGCAAAAACGGCTGTTCAAAATCCGGCGTATTGTGACGTTGATATGTTTGTCTTGGATGTAAATAAAGTGAAAACAGAATGTTGTGCGTGTGGCGAGTAGTGTTCAAAATACGGCAGTAAGATTGGTGCTGAGGAACAGGGGCGGGTAGGATCAGGCGCGATAGCTGACAAAACGGTCTGTGGACAAATGTATGCGGTCAGTCTGGTTTGTGAAGATGGTATTTTTCAATCTTGCTATAGAGCGTGCCACGGGCAATATCAAGCGCCTCTGCAGCCATTTTCAGATTCCAGTTTGATTCTTCAAGGGCCTTTTTTATCAGCGTACGTTCGGCTTCGGCAAGCGTTGGCATAGCCGTATGATGCACTGGAACAACCGATGGTTCTGTCGTTTTCAACTGGGGTGGCAGCAGCTCCCTGGTAAGACTTTTTTCACGGCAGAAGACAACGGCATGTTCAATAATGTTAGCAAGTTCACGACAGTTACCGGGCCACTCATAGGCGCAGAGCAGTGCCATCGCATCCTGGGAAATACCTTCGATCTGTTTATTGTTAATAGTGCTGAAACGCTCCAGAAAGTAGTTGGCAAGCAGGGGGATATCTGATTTACGATCGCGTAGCGGGGGGGCTTGCAGCGAAACAACATTGAGACGGTAATAGAGGTCTTCGCGAAACAGCTTTTCCCTGGTGGCTGCTATCAGATCCCGGTTCGTGGCACAGATTAAACGTACGTCTGCACGGATGGTTTCTGATCCCCCGACCCGCTGAAAGGTTCCCAGTTCAAGAATGCGTAATAGAGAGACCTGAGTTGTTGGAGAGATATCTCCAATTTCATCCAGAAACAGGGTGCCACCGGTGGCCTGTTCAAAGAAGCCTTTTTTACGGGTTATGGCACCGGTGAAGGCCCCCTTTTCATGGCCAAAAAGCTCACTGCTGATTAAGCCGTCGGCCAATGCCGCACAGTTAATCTGGATAAATGGTTTGTTTTTGCGAGAACTCTTGGCGTGGATGGCTGCTGCTATCAACTCTTTGCCGGTACCACTCTCACCGGTAATCAGAACCGTAGCCATACTCTGAGCAACCTGATTGATCTGTTCGTAGATTTCAAACATCTTTCGGTCCTGACCAATGATGTTCTCAAAGCAGAAATTCTCTCCCTGGCTGCATCGTGCAGATTTGCCGGACTGTACTGCTGCCTTGTGGTCCAGAATGGTCTGGATGGAGCGTTTGACCATCTCAAGATCCATCGGTTTCAGCAGGTAGTCGTACGCACCAGCCTTCATTGCCTTTACTACCTGCGAGGTTGTATCATCGCCGGTCAGCATAATGACAAAGATCTGGGGATATCTGTCTTTAATCTCAGTCAGTAACTCTACACCATCCATGAGCGGCATATTCATATCGGCGAAGACGATATCAGCAGGAAATGTTTGCAGGCGTGTAAGCGCCCCGTCGCCACTGTTGGTCGTTTCAATCAGGAACTGTGGATCTACACCTATGCGTGTACGGAAAATGCGGCAGTAGGCTGGCTCATCATCAACAAAAAGAATGCGGGTAGTTACGCTCATGAGGGCGTTACCTTTGAGCACATGTTGGTTTTATACTGGGCTGAAGCCGTTTGAATCATGTTTTTTAACTCACTGCGCTGCCATGGTTTGGGGAGAAAACCAAATATCCGGCCCTGTTCCAGCGCCCGGGTAACGGCGGAGGTTTCAATGAACCCTGAAAGTATAATTCTGATGGTTTCTGGCCATCTGTTGCTGACCTCATCCAAAAAGGCCAGTCCGTCTGTTTCCGGCATCTGGTAGTCTGAAATGATAATGTTAACCGGCTTGTTTTCCAATATATTCAGTGCTTCAGCAGCTGATGAGGCGGCCAGCATGGTGACGCCTTCGTTGTGGCAGAAACGTTCGAGCGTTTTCAGAATATGTTCTTCGTCATCAACACAAAGTATATGGAGTGTATCAGACATCATCCACCTCGGCCTTGATCGGCAGCGTAATTGTAAAGGTTGTTCCCTGATTCAGGTGGCTTTGTATGCTGATCGTGCCTTGGTGCTGCTGGATAATATCAGCAACGATGCTCAGCCCCAGACCGGTTCCTTTGTTAATTTCTTTGGTGGTAAAAAAAGGTTCGAATATCCGTTCTTGCAATTCATCCGGAATACCGCAACCGGTGTCGGCAATGCTGATATAGATATTTTTCGTATCTGACCAGGTGCTCACAATAACTTCTCCCCGCTTGTCCAGTGCATGGGCCGCGTTGACTAAAAGATTCATGAATGCCTGATTTAACTGCTGAGCCTGGCAATGTATAGTGGGTATATCCCCAAACTTCCGGTGTACCACTGCTTTGTGTCGTAGTTCATGGTTCGTAATCCTGATCGCGCTTTCCAGGCATTCATTGATATTCGCCTGCTTGTATTCCTGATCATCGATACGGGAAAAGCTGCGCAGGTTTTTGACGATATCTCCAACTCTGTCGGCGCCCTCCAGTGATTCCGCAATCAACGTGCCAAAGTCTCCCAAAATGTAATCAATTCCTAACTCATTCCATTTTTTATGGAGCGCTTTCATCGACTCGGGTGAGGCCGTTGATTGAAGTTCTGTCTGTTGGGCTTCAATATAGGTTTGTAACCGGGATAGATAGATCTGCAGCTCTTCCAGGTTGTTGGTTACAAAACCAATCGGGTTATTGATGTCATGGGCAACACCAGCAGCCAGCAGGCCGATGCTTGCCATCTTGTCCTGATGCAAAATCATTGCCTGACGGGACTTTAGTTCACAATACGCCTGCTCCAGATCAATACGACCCTTTTCAAGATCCCTTGTTGCCTTTTCGAGATGCTGTGTCCTCTCGTTGATACGACTTTCAAGGTTGGCGTTCAGCTCAACAAGGGCCTCTTCAGCTTTCTGGCGCTCACCAATCTCAGCCTCAAGCAGGTCGTTTGCCTGAGAAGTCTTTCTGATCTCTTCTGACAACTCTTGCTGTGTAGTCTCTATGGTTTGGTTGATCTGGCCAAGTATCCGCCAGGTAAAGGTAAACAGGATCAGGCAGAGGACGCTGCTGCCAAGTACTGCCAGTACAATAAAGTGCTGAAACTGCCTGGCCTGAAGCGTCATATCATGCAATAGAATAAAATTACCGATTTCGCGCCCACTGTTCTCTTTAAAGGGAAACACCTTGAATGCAAAATGTTTGCTGCCAAGATAGGCGGTATGCCAGCTTCTATCCTGAATCTGGTTTGGGTCTCTGCTGGTTAACAGGTGCTGCAACACAGGAGGGATTTGATCCAGGGACTTTGAAACAATGAGTTTGTCCGGAAACTGATTCCAATTTATATGCCTGTTTACCCACGAGTATCCAATGGGGGCGGTGTTCTCGCCCAGTAAGGCTTTGTTGATCACCAGAAGATAATCAATATTGTTTATAATTGAGAGATCAGAGAGGATGTCGTTGACGTCAGTTCCCAGTTCGATGTACCCCAGTAACTCAGCCTGGGATTTCCAGGGGATCACCAGGCGCAGGGTTAGTGTGCCAAATGGTCCCAGTTCCAGACCATGGCTCGGGGTACCGGTTTCCCGTGCCTGATTCAGACTGCCTCTGATTATAAGGTCACTGTGCTGATCCGGTTGATGGACCCTTAAGAAATTTTTGCCGGTTGGGTCATGGAAATAGAGATGAGTGATTTTGTTTTTAGAAAGTTTTCGTAAATAGGGATGGGCTTCTGAATAGAGTGCGGTGCGATCTTTGCGACGCATCGCCTGTTTCAGTTTTGGATCGTTGATAATAGTATTGGCTTCGGCACTCATTAACTCGGTTTTTGACACAAGCAAGGCCTTGAATACTGCTATAGATTCTCCGTGTTCTCTGTTTAGTGTGTTGGAAATGCCATCATTGCGAATGGTAAACAGGGCCAGCAGAAAGCAGCAAAGCAGTACCAGAAAGGTGAGAGTCAAAGGGATAAGTATCTGATGGCGTATGTTTGAATGGCTGCTCATAGGTATGTGTGTCCTGATAATGTTAGAAAATATTATGGTTATTCAGGGCGTTACTTCGCTTGCTGACAAACTTTGAACACTGATCCACTGTGTTGTCAATAGGCCAGTTATTGATTTCTCGGTCTGGACAGCAATGGGTCCGCTGAAGTATATGAAGAGAGAGGAATATAAGGAGGCAGGCATGATTAAGAGTATGACCGGATATGGCAAGGGCGAAGCAGCAGATATTAAGGGGCACTGCGTAGTTGAACTTAAGACAGTAAATAACCGGTATGGTGAGGTGTCAGTCAAGATGCCGCGCAGTTTTCTGGCTTACGAGCATGAGGTGCGCAAGGTGGTTGGGGCGCGGGTTAAACGGGGTAAGGCAGATCTTTTTGTGCAGTGGGAGCCAGCTACTGGTGAGGTGGTGGTACCACCGTTGAATCACGCGGTGGCCAAGGGGTATCATCAGGCTTTTTTGGATCTGGCCCATGAGCTGCATGTCTCTGCAGAGATTCCACTGTCATTGATACTTGCTCAACGAAATGTGCTGCAGGAATCAGCCAGTGAAGAGCAGGGAGATCTTTTGCCGCTTGTATTGCAAGCAGTGGGGCAAGCCCTTGATGGTCTGGACGGGATGCGGCTGCGTGAAGGCGAAGCGCTGCAGGCTGATCTGAAGGGGCGACGCACTGATCTGGCCGCTCTGGTTGCCCAGGTGCGAAAGCGTGCTCCCCAGGTGGTTGACGAGTATCAGCAGAAGTTGCAACAGCGGCTGGAAAAACTGCTGGGCGGAACAGAGCTTGATCCACAGCGTCTGGCCCAGGAGGTGGCCCTGCTGGCTGACCGTTGTGATATTACAGAAGAACTGGTGCGGCTGGAGAGCCACTTTCTTCAGTTTGATGAAACCCTGTTGCTGAAAGAGCCGGTTGGACGCAAACTGGATTTTCTGATGCAGGAGATCAACCGTGAAGTCAATACCATCGGCTCCAAGGCGAATGATTCGGTTATTACCTCACTGGTGGTGCAGATGAAAGCTGAGTTGGAGAAGATGCGGGAACAGGTCCAAAATATTGAATAGGAACGGTCTTTTTTCGCTCTGAGCACGTCAGTTTTCAAAATGGCTTGTCAACGCACTGATTGGTACGCCTTCGCGCCATTTCTCAACTGCCGCACTCAAGAGCAAAAAAATCTTCGTTCCTTACTTGTGGGGGGGATATGCAGCAAGAAGGTCTTTTAATCGTTATTTCAGCGCCGTCCGGGGCTGGTAAGACAACACTTTGTAATGCTCTGGTCAGCCGTTTTCCTGCGTTGAAAGAGTCAATCAGTTATACGACTCGTCAACCAAGGCCAGGGGAGCAGGATGGGGTTGATTACCATTTCGTCTCAATTGAATATTTCAAGCAGATGATTGCTGAAGAAGGGTTTGCCGAGTGGGCTGAGGTGCATGGTAATTTCTATGGCACCGCCATAGCCACGTTGGAGCAGTCCAGGGTTGATGGCATTGATATCCTGCTGGATATTGATTGTCAAGGGGCGCGTATCCTTAAGGAACGTGGTATTAACGGCCTGTTTGTCTTTGTGTTGCCTCCCAGCATGTCAGAACTGCGACGTCGTCTGGAATCCCGTTCATCCGATGCAAAAGAGGTGATCGAACGTAGGATTATACGGGCAACCGAGGAGATCCGGGAAGCCCGCTGGTATGATTACATTGTGGTAAATGACCGGCTTGACGAGGCCCATGAGGCGTTGGCCTCAATTGTGACTGCAGCTCGTCAGACAACTGGACGTATGTTGGGGCAGGTGTCGAAAATGTTTGATATTTGAGCTGGTATAGGTATAATCACCACTCCATTACTTGTTTATGGATAAAAGGAGATAGAGACGATGGCACGGGTTACTGTTGAAGATTGTCTTGAAAAAGTGGATAACCGTTTTATGCTGGTTATGATGGCCTCCAAGCGGGTCAAGCAGCTGTATAAAGGGGCCAAACCCCTGATTGACCCCAAAAATAACCGCAATGTGGTTACCTCGCTGCGTGAGATTGCTGCCGGTAAATTTACCGCCGAGTTTATCAGCAAACGCTCTGCATGATTGGATCATCTCTGGAGGCCTGCCGTCTGGTAGTGCCTCCATTTTTGCGTCTTCCCCCGATGTTCATGACTCTGGTCATTCGATAGTACCTATTCCTCATGATCCGCCTAAACGATATCCTTGATACGGTTGTTACCTATAACCCGTCTGCTGATCTTAACCTGATCAGAAAGGCCTACGTGTACTGTGCCAAGGTACATCAAGGCCAGACGCGGCTTTCCGGTGAGCCGTATATTATCCATCCTCTGGAAGTTGCTGGACTCCTGGCGGGCCTCAAGCTGGATGTGCCCAGTATTGTAACCGGTTTCCTGCATGATACCATCGAAGATACCCTGACTACCTCAGAGGAGCTGGCTGAGATGTTTGGCAAGGAGGTTGCCGAACTGGTTGACGGGGTAACCAAGATCAGCAAGATTCACTTTAAGACCAAGGAAGAGAATCAGGCTGAGAACTTCCGCAAGATGTTGATCGCCATGGCCAATGACATCAGGGTGATTCTGGTGAAACTGGCTGACCGGCTGCATAATATGCGGCTCCTGCAGTTTCAGCCTGACACCAAGCAGCGTTCAATCTCCCGAGAAACCATGGATATCTATGCCCCGATTGCTCACCGGTTGGGGATATCCTGGATCAAGACTGAACTTGAAGATCTCTCGTTCCGTTATCTGCAGCCGGATGTTTATTTTGATCTTTCAACCAAAATTCAGCGTAAGAAGCAGGAGCGAGAGTCTTTTATCCATGAGATTCAGGACACGATTCGCCAAAAACTGGTTGAGCATCAGATTGTTGGCGAGGTCTCGGGCCGTAGCAAGCACCTCTATTCAATTTACCGCAAGATGGAAAAGCGCAACGTTGAATTTGAGGAGATCTATGACCTGACCGCCCTGCGGATTCTGGTGGATGATATCAAGAGTTGTTACGAGGTGCTGGGGATTATCCATTCATCCTGGCGACCTATTCCTGGGCGGTTTAAAGATTATATCGCCATGCCCAAGGGGAATATGTACCAGTCACTGCATACCACGGTGATTGGTCCCCATGGTGACCGGATGGAGGTGCAGATCCGCACCCATGAGATGCATCGGGTCGCTGAGGCTGGTATTGCCGCACATTGGAAATACAAAGAAGGCAAAGGCTACGATGAGAAAGAGGTCAAGCGCTTTGCCTGGCTGCGCCAGTTGCTGGAATGGCAGCAGGAACTGCAGGACTCCCGCGAATTCATGGATTCAGTCAAGGTTGAACTGTTTCCTGAAGAGGTCTATGTCTTTACCCCCAAGGGGGATGTAAAAGGTTTCCCCAAGGGCTCGACCCCGATTGACTTTGCCTACGCCGTGCATACCGATGTGGGGCACCGCTGTGTGGGGGGCAAGGTTAACGGTAAACTGGTGCCGCTCAAGCATGAACTGCAGAATGGTGATATTGTAGAGGTTATTACCTCTCCCCATCACACTCCCAGTAAGGACTGGCTTAAAATTGTCCGTTCTTCCCGGGCTCGCAATAAGATCAGAGCCTGGATCAAGATTGAAGAACGCAAGCGCAGTATTGTGCTGGGACGCGAACTCTGTGAAAAAGAATTTCGTAAATATTCGCTTAATCTGCAAAAGCTTGTCAAGGGTGGTGAGCTGAGAAAAGTTGCCAATGAGTATGGTTTTAACATGGAGGATGACCTGCTGGCAGCAATGGGCTACGGCAAGATTTCAGCTGGCCAGGTTGTTGCAAAACTGATTCCTGAAGAGCGGATGCAGGCTCGCAAGAATCAGAAAGAATCACGCATCACCAGTGTCATTAATAAGCTGAAAGGACGGTCCTCCAGTGCGGTTGAGGTTGGTGGCATGGAAGATATCATGATCCGCTATGCCAAATGCTGCAACCCGCTGCCCGGAGACGATATTGTCGGTTTCATTACTCGGGGGCAGGGTGTTGCGATTCATACCGCGGACTGCCCCTTTGCCGCTGAAAGTGACCCTGAGCGCCGTATCGATGTGACCTGGGCCAAGGGCAAGAGTGCTGCTCTGCCGGTCAGGTTGCGGGTCTTCTGTATGGATGAAAAAGGTATTCTGGCTAACATGACCCTGGCTATTACCAATGCTGAAGCCAATATTGTCAGTGCCCAGATCAAGAGTACCGTTGATAAACGGGGTGAGAATATCTTTGAGTTGAACGTGACTGACCTGACCCACCTGAACAAGGTGGTGAATTCGCTGATGAAGGTGAAAGGGGTCATGAAGGTGGAGCGGGTAAAGAGCTAGGAGTGAGGTGTTCTATGAAAAGTATTGTGACTGACAAGGCACCGGCGGCCATCGGGCCGTATTCCCAGGCTATTGTGGCAGGTGGGCTGTTGTTCTGTTCTGGTCAGATTCCGCTTGATCCTGTATCGGGAGAGCTGGTTGTCGGTACGGTTGAGCAGGAAACAGAGCGGGTGATGGAGAATCTACGAGGGGTGCTTGAGGCTGCTGGCACTGATTTTAACCATTTGGTTAAGACAACCATTTACTTGACAGATATGGCTGATTTCACGGCTGTTAACCAGGTCTATGGTCAGTATTTTTCAACAATTAAGCCAGCCCGGGCCACGGTTGCTGTTGCTGCGCTGCCCCGTGGAGCCCGTGTGGAAATTGAGGCTGTTGCAGAGTTGAAAAACTAAACAAGCCGTGTGCAAACGAGTGCACACGGCTGTTTAAAGGGGTGTTACCGGAAAGGCTACAGAGCCTTGGTAACGGAGCCGGAACGGATGCAGCGGGTACAAACCTTGATGGTTGACACACTACCGTTGGCTGCCTTGGCCTTAACCTTCTGCAGGTTAGGGTACCAGGTGGTACGGGTCTTGTTGTTGGCATGGCTCACATGTTGCCGGTGCTGGGGCCTTTACCGCAAATTTCACATTTTCTGGACATGGATCTTACCTCCCGTGCTAACTGAACAAATTCTTTTATCAGAATCAGTTCTCAGGTGCAAGGAAAAATACCGATATGAAAATCTTTAAAGCACTCCTGTCGTTACTTATGCTTACTGTGTTGATTGTTACTGCACTATTTATTGATTTCACCTACAAAACCTTTTCTGCACGCCCGCGTCAGGTGCAGGTTGATGCGATTGTTGTGCTTGCCGGTGGTAAGGGGCGGGTTGAGGAGGGGGTACGTCTTTTCAGGGAGGGGCGTGGCAACTGGCTGTTTTTGGTGGGTGTTGATCCCACGGTCAGGAAATCGGATCTGTACCGTCCCAAGCCCGGTGATCCATCATCAGAGAATGTCATTCTTGAAAAACTGTCTCGGAATACGTTGGAAAATGCCATTTATGGTCGTGATATCCTGGCTGAACATAAGGTCCGCTCGGTATTGTTGATCACCTCCCGCTATCACTTGAAACGCTCAGCCATACTCTTTCGCAATGCACTTCCACCTGAAGTCGCTTTGTATCCCTATCCGGTTGACAGCAGTAATGTCAAA
>NZ_JAOTRZ010000023.1 GCF_030247655.1 Trichlorobacter sp.
TGAAGCTAGAGATAAAGCATTACGAACGTTTTTTGATGCTTTTATGGAAAAATAAATATGAAAGCATCTTTTACTACATTTATAACAGGACTTTATGACCTTAAGCATTATATCAATGGGCTAGATTTTGAATCTGAAATTTTGTCTTCAAGTATGCCCTGTAGAAAAAAAACTACTTGCAAAATTAATATCATGGCATTTAAAATTCACTGGAACACTTCGTATATTAGAAAAAGACGATTCAATTACAATAGTATTATTGTATCACTATATGGTTATCTTGAACAATACATAGAGAATCTCATCAGTAGTACTGCAAGCCTCATTAATGAAGTCGTCCCTTCTTATAAGCAACTTTCTTCCCAAATACAAGATCATCACCTACGACTATCGCTGGACCTTATTAAGAAGGCTGATCACAGTCGATTCCGGGGTAAATTTACACCTGAAAACATCATAGATAATTTAAATTGTTGTCTAAATGGAAGTTCGTCTTATCATTTAAATTGCGAAGCTTTCGCCCAACATACTGCAAATTTCAAGATAGAAGTAATCAATGAAAATCTTAAATTCCTGGGCATTGATAATGCCTGCAACAGATTATTATCTAAACCTATATTTAAAGATTATCTGAAACGTATTTACCCCGAAAGGGACCCTTCCACTATAAAAATTGAAGATGCATTGTCATGTCTTCAAGACCTTGCAGAACGTCGTAACCAAGTTGCACATGGCGTACTTCCTGATGAGCTTCTTTCAAATGACATTCTTTTGTCTTACATAGAGTTCTTTGAAGCTTTCGGCCATGGACTATATGAAGTATGCTATGAATATATTTTGCCGTACATTGTCACATTTCAGGCTGTTCCACTCGGAAAGCCAACTGGAGTTTTTTTGAAAGATCGCGTTATTTGTATCTTCATAGACCAAGCTAAAATTAAAGTTGGCGACGAAATTATTGCACGATCATCTGATGGCACTAGCTTTTACTTTGGAGCAATTGAAGAAATTCAGCTGGAAGATAATTCACTCGCTGAAATCGATATTCAAACTAGAGCAGAAGTAGGGTTGCGTTTACCATTCAAGAATAAGTCTACTTATGACTACTTTTTGCCCAAAAAACCTGTACTTGACATCAATACTTGATTATCCATGCCCATAGAAACCAACTTTGACATTCCCTTTATCGCTGCTCAGGCTCTGCGTGAAAAACAGATCCAGCAGAACTACCGGCCCATCATTGCCGTGCACAAGTGGTTTGCCCGCCGTCCGGGTACCCTGTTCCGTGGGTTGATCCTCTCCGAATACGGCGACAGGCCGTTGAAGGAGGCATTCTTTTCCGCCAACGACTTCAAGGGAATCACCATTGCCGACCCCTTCATGGGTGGCGGCACCCCGTTGATAGAGGCCAACCGGGTGGGGTGCAACGTGCTGGGGTACGACATAAATCCCATGGCCTGGTGGATTGTCAACCGCGAGATTGAACACCTGGACCTGGGAGCTTACCGTGCCGCAGCCACCAGCCTGATGCAGACACTGGAAGGACAGATAGGCGACCTATACCGTACCCGATGCCTGAAATGCGGCTCCGACCAAGCCCATGTGAAATATTTCCTCTGGGTGAAACAAAAGGAATGCCCGCACTGTCATAATACCTTCGATCTCTTCCCCGGTTATCTGTTATCGGAGGACAAGCGCCACCCGCTGAATGTTATGGTCTGCCATGCATGCGGCGACCTGAATGAGGTGGAGGACCGCAAGAACCCCGGTCGATGTGCCTCCTGTTTTGCTGAACTGCGCCTGGAGGGTCCTGCCAAGCGGAACAAGTGTGCCTGTCCCCGCTGTAGTAACGTTATAACCTATCCCACCCCGGAAGCTGGATCGCCCCAGCATCGCATGTTCGCCATGGAGTATCATTGCCGGGCCTGTAAATCTAGCCACGCCGGTCGCTTCTTCAAGCGTCCCGATACTACTGACCTGGATCGTTACGAACAGGCAAAGGCAATGCTGGCGGATGTCAATGTCCGTTTTATACCGGACGACGCGATCCCACCCGGCGACGAGACCGGAAGGCTTCTGCGTTGGGGCTACCGCCACTACCGTGAGATGTTTAACGAACGTCAACTGTTGGGCCTGGAATTGAGTTGCCGGACCATCAAGACCGAGCATGACGAACGGGTTAGAAATGCCCTGATTACCAATCTCTCCGACCTGTTGCGTTACCAGAATATGGTCTGCCGCTACGACACCATGGCCCTTAAATCGTTGGACATCTTCTCGGTACATGGCTTTCCGGTGGGTCTGGTGCAGTGCGAATCCAACCTGCTGGGCATTGCCAACGGCGGAGGGGTGAGCGTGGGGAGCGGCGGCTGGTCCAATATCATTGAAAAATACATGAAGGCCAAGCAGTACTGTGACACCCCCTTTGAAACTTGCCACGATGGTGCCCGCAAGGTGCAGGTGCCGATCACGGGCGAGTGGATTGGAGACAATAGAGGGGATGAAAACGGCCGCACGGTGAGTATCCTTTGTCAGAGCGCCACTAGCACCGATCTGCCCCCTGCCTGTCTGGACGGAGTATTCACTGATCCCCCTTATTTTGGCAACGTGCAGTATGCGGAATTGATGGACTTTTGCTACGTCTGGCTACGAAAACTGGCGGACGGGGCCATCCCGGCTTTTCAATCTCTTACCACTCGTAATCAGGATGAACTGACCGGCAACGTTACCATGGAGCGGGGATTGGCACACTTCACTGAGGGGTTGGCTGCGGTTTTCAGCAATATGGCCCGGGCCTTGAAACCGGGCCGTCCTTTAGCCTTTACCTACCATCATAATCGGCTGGACGCGTACCATCCCTTGGTGGTCGCCATTCTGGATGCCGGGCTGGCTTGTACTGCAACACTTCCCTGTCCGGCGGAGATGGGGGCTTCGATCCATATCAGCGGCACCGGTTCTTCAGTGGTGGACACCGTTTTTGTCTGCCGCTCCACCGGTGCCGTCTCCCGTCGTTCTCTGGCGAGGACGACCACCGAATTTGCTGGGCTGGTAATGGCCAACCTTGACCAGCTACGCCAGGGGCGCTTGAAACCAACACGGGGGGATAGCCGCTGTATTATCTTCGGCCACTTGGTGCGTTTGGCAGTCTGGGAGCTGCGAATTGATTGGAATACTGCTCTGACCGTTCAGGGGAAGCTGGCAGCTGTGGGCCGTTATATGGCCCTGCTGCCGCAGCCGGAAGATATTGAGGCCGCAGTTTGCGCTGTTGATCTGCCGGTACTACGTACGGCTGTTGGAGAAGAACCAGTCGGTTATCAGGCTGATCAAGATGATATCTCATTTTAGGGGGAAACCATGGCAGGAGAACGTCCTTTTGAGTTAAACCGAGAAGAGCTGGAGGCACGTATCGAGGAGATGGTGGATGCCACCTTTGGCGATATTTCCTCGGAATTTTTACTTATGCCCACGGGAACAGGATTGGTGCGCTACCCTGATTTCCAGGCAGCTTACGAAGTTTTAAAGCGGCATACAGGTGGTTTTAAGAGCGTCTTGCCCGAAACGGTCAGATCTGCTCTTCAGGAGAACAGTCTCGTTTTTGGTGTGCTCCGCGCGGTGCTGGGTATGACGGCCCCTGAATGGGCCGAACTGGCCCGGACCGAATTAGGAAGTGATATCACGCAGGGAGCTGCGCGGAATATTGATAAGGAGTGCAAGAATCCTGACTACTACCGGATGTTAACGGTTCGCAATACAGCCACCAAGACCATTGAGCGGATCAAGGTTCTGATCAGGATCGCCATTCAGTATCTTGAAAAAGGGGCACCTCAAGAACAGGATGGCGTCCTCCACCGCCTGGAAAAATTTGATACTGCCTTTGGACGTGAGTCGCTGGAGCATGCAGCTCGAGAGAATGTTCCTTACGCAGTACTTCTCTACGAACGCTATTTGGGCCGTCCCTTTGCCACGCACAGGGATGCAGTTTCTGAGCTGGTGGGTGAAGTCATGGAAAACGCCGTTGAACAACGATTAAGGGATGCAGGTGTTTCCTACCGCAAGACTGGACGGGCCGAACGGATACCCGGTTTCGGACAGGCTCCGGATTTTTGCATTCCCGATGAAGTCAATCCTGTGGTTATTATTGAGGCCAAGATCACCAGCGACGATGGCACTGCCAGGGATAAGGTGACCAGGATCAAAGAATTGGAGACCCAACGGAACAAGCATGTAAGCGAGGGAAGGACTTTCTATGAGGTGGTAGCCTGCATTGATGGTCGAGGATTCCGGCAACGTCGGGCCGACATGCGTGATCTTCTCTTGCGCCTGGACGGCAAAGTATTCACCGCCGCTTCACTGGACAAAATAATTGCTGCTACCCGGATCAACACTTTCAGTACCCGATGATTTCCGGCAGATTCGGGAGTTTTAATGTTTGAGCGTCTGAAGGCGATGTTGATCAAGGAATTTATTCAGACCTTCCGTGACCCCCGGATGCGGGTGGTGCTGTTTCTTCTGCCGATGATCCAGACCGTTATCTTCGGTTATGCGGTTAATATGGATGTGCGCCAGATCCCCACGGCGGTGATTGATCGGGATAATTCTCCCCAAAGCCGTGAGCTTTTGACAATGCTGTTCGCTTCCGGGCATTTTCGCCAGGTGGCATACCTTGATGATGAACGCCAGGCGGCCAGGATGCTGGATTCTGGCAGGATACGGGTGGCTGTCGTCATTAACCACGGCCTTGCAGAAAAGTTGGGACGTGGCCAGACAGCCAGCGTACAGGCGTTGGTTGATGGTTCCGACTCTAACACCGCCGGGGTGATTCTAGGCTATCTCTCGCGCTTTAGCGAGGCCCGTAATATCCAGTTGCTAACGGAACAGGCGGCCCGTAGTGGTGCTCCAGTGCTGCCTGGCGCGGTGCGGATGGAGAGTCGGGCCTGGTTTAACCCGGATCTGGCCAGCCCCCCCTTTTATGTCCCGGCGGTGATCGCCAACATTCTTTACATCATCACCATGTTGTTATCGGCCATGGCAGTGGTGCGGGAGAAGGAGATCGGCACCATCGAGCAGGTGATCGTCACCCCGATTCGCAAGTCTGAGTTTATTCTGGGCAAGACCCTGCCGTTCGTGCTGATCGGCTATGCCAACGTGTTCCTGATCAGTCTGGTGGGCTGGCTGGTGTTCCGGGTGCCGGTGCGGGGCAGCATGCTGCTGTTAATTCTGACTACCGGCCTATTCCTGATGAGTTCACTGGGGAGCGGCCTGTTCATCTCCACCATCAGCCAGACCCAGCAGCAGGCCAAAATGAGTGCATTCTTTGTCATCTTTATCGCCATGCTGCTGTCCGGTTTTGCCTTTCCGGTTGAGAATATGCCGGAGCCGGTGCAGTGGCTGACCGTGATTAATCCGGTGCGCTGGTACATGGAAATTATTCGGGGGCTGTATCTGAAGGGGGTGGGGCTGATGATCCTTTGGAAACAGGTACTAATGCTGTTTTTAATTGGCAGTGTCGTGCTTGGGGTCGCGGTGGCACGCTTCAGGAAGACCGTCGGGTGACTTTGTTCTGGTTGACAAGCGCAGGGTGACTGGTTAAGGTCATCGGTCTGTATTTGCATCATAATTTGACGAGGTGATACATGAAAAAGATGGTGCTGTGCCTGCTGCTGGTTAGTTGTCTGGTATGGAATAGCTCGGCCCGGGCTGCCGATGAGATGGACCCTAAAAAACAGGCTGAGCTGATGGAAAAAATCAAGAAACTTGAGCAGCAGATCAATGAATTGACGGCACTGAAATTGAAAAAACAGTCAATACCTGCCAAGCGTGATCAGTGTATGAAGGTGGTTGGTGTTGAAAACTACTGCACCTGTGTGGTGGAAAAGCTGCCTGCATCGGTTGATTATCGCCAGTTTGTACAGGTTCTGCTGACCCCTGCCAAAGAGTTGGGCTACGGTGCCATGTCTGCAGACCAGAAAATGGATGTTGATCTGGCTCTGGTGGCTTGGGCCAAATGTGTTGACTACAAAGGGCCCAAAGGTGCCGGGTTTGTTGATGGTCTAATGAACCGGGATACTCTGTTCTAGCCCTGAATGATAGTTGTCTGTGCGCCAGATAAAAAGGGGGATACCGGTTTTCGGTATCCCCCTTGCTGATGCATGGTGTAAAGTGCTGTTACTTTTGGTAGCCCAGCTTGGTTGAAATTTCTTCTGCTGCCTTGATCGCCAAAGGAAGCAGTTCCTTGGCAATCCGCTCATCAGAAAAACGCATGGAAGGACCGGAGATGCTGACAGCTCCGATAATCCTGCGGGTATAGTCACGGATCGGCGCGCTGACACACTTGACCCCTTCGTCAAGTTCTTCATTGTCAATGGCATAGCCCTGTTCTGCAATCTCAGCCAACTGTTTTTTCAGAACTTCACGGTCAGAAATGGTATTGGCAGTAAATTTTTCCAGTTCCCGGTTCGGCAGATATTGATCAATCTCTTCGCCGCTCATATAGGCGATCTGGACCTTGCCGGCAGCGGTGCAGTAGGCAGGCAGCCGTGAACCAACCCGGGGAACGACCCGTACGGTCATGGTGGTTTCAACGCTGTCCAGGTAGATGATGTGGAAATCTTTTAAAACCGCAACATAGGTTGTCTCGTTGCAGGTTTTAACCAAATCTTCAATGACCGGTTTTGATTGACGCAGCAGGCCCATTTGCTTGATAAAGGTTTGTCCCAGTTCCAGGGTTTTTAAGCCCAGACGATAGTTTTCGGTTACCCTGTTTTGTTCAATGTAACCACGGGATTCAAGGGTGGCCAGCAGGCGGAAGACGTTGTTTTTGTGGAGTTTAAGTCGTTTTGACAGCTCTGTAACGCCCAGTTCGTCCGTTTCTCCGTGGAACTGCTCCAGCAGATCAAGGGCGTGGGACACAGCCTGAATAAGATATTCTGATTTTTCTTTTTTTGCCATTGGTGTCGGTTCCTGAAGGGTTAGGATGGTGAAGTTTACTGTTACTTAACTTACTGTTGGGTCTATTATATAGAATCTTGTTTTATAATTGTCAAGTATGAATAATTGCATTATATTTTTACCGTAACGTCTGGCTTTATTGCATACTATCTGCCTAAAAATAAAACAAAGCGGAGCGGGCATGCTGAATTTAAGAAAGAAAATTCTGGTCGCGATAGACGGTTCTCCTTATTCGGATAAAGCTGCTGAAGAAGCGGTGCGGATGGCTGCCGGAAACCGAAGTCAGTTTAAAAGCAAGGTTTTTGCCCTGTTGGTGGTCCCCAATGCACAAAGCTCAAGCTATTCTGACTTTGTTCCGGTCAAGCCGCTGACTGAGACAGAGCAGTGGGATGATCTGCGTAAGCGGATCTTCTATATTGTTGAAAAATCTGCCGCTGAATATGATGTGCCCCTTGAGATGATTGTTGAAGCAGGCGAACCGGCGGAAAAACTGGTTGAATTTGCCAAGCAGGAAGGGGTGGATGTGATTGTGATTGGTAGTTCCGGTAAAGGCTTTCTTGAGCGTCGCCTGAAAGGTTCTGTTTCCCGGCGGGTGGCTGAGCTGGCGCCCTGTTCTGTCTATCTGGTACGAGCGTAATACTGTTTTGGGGGACTCCCCGTATTTATATTTTGAAAGGTGTTGTGATGTCTCGTTTTGTGCTTGCTCTGGTGTTGTTGCTTTCCCTGTCCTGCCCCGCATTTTCTGCTGTAGCCCCTGAAGTCTCTGTCCCGATCCTGCTGTACCATCGCTTTGGCCCCACCGTGGCCGATGGCATGACTATCACCACCCCGGTCTTTGAATCTCATATGAAGTACCTGCACGACAACGGCTACAAGGTGATTCCGCTGCGTCAACTGGTGCAGTGGTACCAGGGTAAAGGCACTGCACCGGCCCCGAAATCTGTCGTGATTGTTGAGGATGATGCCCATAAGACGGTGTATAGCGATATGCTGCCGATCATCCGCAAGTACCGCTATCCGGTTACCATTTTTGTCTATCCTTCGGCCATCTCCAATGCCAAGTATGCCATGACCTGGGACCAGCTGCGTGAACTGAAGAAGACCGGGCTGTTTGATATCCAGTCCCACACCTACTGGCATCCCAACTTTAAGCGGGAAAAGCGTAAGTTAACTCCAGCGGCCTATGACAAGCTGGTGATGGAGCAGTTGCTGAAGTCCCGTAAAAAGCTGGAACAGGAGGTAGGAGGGCCGGTGGATCTGCTGGCCTGGCCGTTCGGTATTTACGATGACCACCTGCTGCAGAAGGCCAAAGAAGCCGGGTTTGTCAGTACCTTTTCTATCGAGCGCCGCCATGCTACGGCCAGAGAAAAGCTGCAGATCCTGCCCCGTTACCTGCTGGTCAATGCCGATAAGGGAAAGGCCTTTGTGCAGTTGATGCAGGGGAATGCAGTTAAAAGGAATGTGACCTATTGAGCAAGGATGAGCCTGCCAAAAAACACCCCTGCCCGGATTGTCGCTTTTGCCAGTGGTGTTCCGATGATCGTTGCAACCTGTGCCTTAGAAAGGACTGCTGCCGCAAGCAGCTTTCCCAGGCAGAACAGATTGCGCTGTATGAGGCATTGAACAGCAAGAAGCAAACAGACTCCTAGCCCTATCATCTTTAAAGCGGTTTCTACCGTAGAGTACGCAGATAAAAACAGAGTAAAAACAAATAAATAAATCTAAAATCCTGTTTTTGCTCTGCGAACCTCTGCGTACTCAGCGGTAAACTGCTTTTTATGGGATCATTACCCTTTTAGCTCTGTCAGAAAATCAGACATACGCTGTACATCCTCCAGATCCCGAAACTCCCGGTAGCCGTCAATGCCATCAGAATCAAAACCGCGATAATAGAGCGGTCTGGCGCTCTTCAGGCCTGAAAGGGCCTTACCGGTGGCATAGCTGGCATCTGATAGCCTGTCTGCCTTCAGCTTCAGGCCCAGCACGATACTGAATCCCAGTTGGAACAGCCGCTTCAGATGCTCACCGGTAATGATTTCAGCCCCCATGGCTTGATCTCCGTTGCACAGGTGTTCAAGGGCAATATTCAGATAGCCGTACACCCTCTCAACCACCGACCGCATATATTCTGTATCAGCAAGATGGGCCTGATCAGCCACCAGTGCGGTGTTGATGAGGTAATTCAGCTCCATGCGGAAGAGATCCGAATCAACCAGCGGAATAACCTGCTCCAGAAACGTGTTGCCGAGCACTACGGTTCTGGGAAGGCTGCTCGCTTCATCTGTTTGCACCAGTACTTTGCCGGTGTCAGGGATAAACGTATCCGGGTTGATACGGGAATAGATTTCAAGCGCCTCGTCGTGGGGGGGGAACCCAAGATCGGCCAACCGCCCGGATTTCAGGTGATAGCACTCCTCTTCTGATTCACTATCAATTTCACCACTGACACTTTCCATCAGCGCAACGTACAGGGGATTATCGAAACGGCAGACCCGTTCCAGAAAAGCGCCGATTACCTGGGCGTGTTTAGCATTTTTAAACTTGAGCAGGAATACGTCATCAAAGGTATGATCCCAATCCATCTGACGTTCTTCATCGTTATTAATATCACCGATGCCACCTGCAACAATAATCTCTCTGCCCAGAAAGAGAGAGAGCAGATTGAAATCAATATGGGGCAGCAGCTCCTGAAAATGCTCCTCAGACCCTTGCAAAAGGTAGCCTAGATACTCCACCGCCTTGTCCTCTTCAAAGCTCCAGCCTTTCCAGAGTTCCATGTCCAGAATAAAGACACACTGACGTGGATTTGCCACCCCCAGCAACTCCACTGCATCCGCAGCGTCAATTTCCTTAAACAGCCAATATAACTCCTGGGGGAGCATCGCCCGTATCAGCCTCATCGCATCCGGGTCGGCTAAAATAAGCTCAATTTTGTCTGTGGGGGGCAGGCTGGCGAGATAGGCGCGTTTTTCTTCAATTGGAAGCTGGTGAAATATTTCTTCATTGCCCTGTAGGCTGCTTATGTTCTGTTCCACGAGCTACTCTCCTTGTTTTGCAATAGCTGATTTTGTGGGGGCTGGTGAAAAGAAAACGGATGCTGCTGAGTAGCAACACCCGTCTCTCATCATGGCGAACCTGGAGCGGTTTACAGTAGCTTGATCCCGGCCAGCTCCTTGGAGCGTTTAACCGCCGCATCCACCGCATCCATCAGCAGGCCGTGCAGTCTGCCGTTTTCCAGGGTGTGCAGGGCGGCGATGGTGGTGCCGCCGGGGGAGCTTACCCGGTCCCGTAGCACAGCCGGGTGTTCGTTGCTTTGCTGCAGCAGCTGGGCAGAGCCCAGCACGGTTTGGACAGCCAGGCCGGTGGCTACGTCACGGGGCAGGCCGTTTTTTACTCCGGCATCAGACAATGCTTCGATGAAGGAGAAGACATAGGCCGGGCCGCTGCCGGAGAGGCCGGTGACGGCATCCATCTGGCGTTCACCCACCTGATAGACTGTACCGACCAGTGCAAACAGTTCTTTTGCCAGCGTAAGATCAGCCTCGGTAGCGCGTCTGCCGCCGCAGATAGCGGTGGCGCCAGCCTGTACCAGGGCGGGGGTGTTGGGCATGGCCCTGATGATCCGCACGCCGCTCTGAAGTGATTCTTCAATGATGGTGGTGGAGATACCGGCCATAATCGAAAGGACCAGTTTCTGCGGGGTAATCGTATTTTCAAGTGCCGAGAGTACGCTGGCCGCCATCTGGGGTTTGATGGAGAGTACGATCAGGTCCGCTTCCTGGGCTACTTCACTGTTGTCATCAGTGGTGCGGACCGACAGGGTTGAGGCAAGGTGAGCGCGGCGGTCCTGCATCGGGTCAGCAACTATAATGTTGCGCGGTGCCATGCCGCCGGTAATCAAGCCTTTGATGATCGCCTCGGCCATGTTGCCGCCACCGATAAATCCTGTTGTGCTGTTCAGTAGCATCATGCGCCTCCGGTTCTGCTTTCTATCGACGTTGGCTGGGCCAGTTCTGGGGACGGCTTTTTGTCGCTGGTGCTGCTTTTAGTGATCAACATCACGCCGACACAGACCAGTGCAATGCCGCCCCAGCGCAAGGGAGAAACCTCTTCATGCAGGAGATATTTTGCCAGTATCGCCACCAGCACGTAGTTAAGGGCCTGCATCGGCAGGGCCACTGAAAGATCTTCCCAGGAAAGTACGGCCAGCCAGAGGAAGAAGAACAGGGCCAGCATGGCAGTGCCGAGTACTATCTTCCATTCGGTCATGGCCCGGAGGGCCACCTCCATGATGCCGCGCAGGTTCATGGTGGAGAGGTCCCCCAACTGTTTCATCCCTTTGGCCAGCAGGATGTCGCCAACGGTGCCGGCAGTGACTGCAATCAACATAATGACAATAGTTTTAAGCATACGGTTTTAATTCTCCGCGATAGTTTGTTAAGGCTATATCCAGCTGTTGCAGCCGTTCCCGTACCTTGGGTGAGAGCAGGGCAGCCAGTTCTTCTGCATGTTTGTAATCAGGCATCCGGCGGGTGATTTCGGCATCGGGCAGCATACCGGGGTGAAAATAGATCTCTGACCTGCCCGGTTGCAGTCGCTCCAGTATAGCCAGCAGGTATTCCTCAGTTATGCAGCCGGAGTTGAGTACCCCTTTGACCTCTACAGCGGTCTCGATTTCCTGCCGCTCGAAAGCCGTTTCGGCAAAGTTCGCCAGACTGCCAAAGATGACCCGCTCAATGGTCTTGCCCACCATGCGGGTCCGGTCAAGTCGCAGGTTTTCTAACAGCCGCTCCCGGGTAATCCGAAAGCTGGTGATGCCGTACCGCGGCATTAGTTCGGTCAGCAACATAAAGACCGTGGGGTGCATCTGGATGTTCAGGTGACCATCAATGTGCGAAAGGGGAATGCCGGTCTCTTTTATCTTGATGATCTGGGCCTCTATCTCGCACTGCAGCTGCATCCGAATCGTTGGGTCAAAGAACAGCTTCATTCCCACCGACACCGGATTGTCAGGAAAACAGCCATTGGCTGCAACCAGTCCGGGGATTTTTTCCGGCGGCAGTACCGGCTTGCCCTGTACCAGAGTCAGGTGCAGGCCTACTTGCAGGCCTGGATTGCGTTTGGCAATCTCCACCGCTTCATCAAAGGCATCTCCACCCGGCATTAGCGAAGCCTGGGTCAGAATCCCCAGTTGCCAGGCCTGCTCCACGGCCCGGTTGACGCCGGGAGAAAGTCCGAAGTCATCGGCATTGATAATCAGCTCTCGCAAGATTGGCCTTGCTTGCGCTTACGCATGTATTCCAGATACTGCTTGCCTTCTTTAAGCAGCTTGCGGCGTTCTTCGCCATCCACAATCATCTTGCCGATGCTGCGCAGAATGTACTTGGGCCGGAAGTAGAACTTGTTATAGAACTCCTCCACCGAGTTGAAGATCTCGGCGTTGGTCAGGTTGGGGTAGTTGATGACACACTTCTGGTGGCCAGTGCTGTCGATAAAGTCATCGGAGGCGATCCAGCCCTGCTCCTTGGCCATGGTATAAAACTCGGTGCCGGGGTAGGGGGAGGCCAGTGAGGCCTGAAGGGAGTTCAGGTCCAGTTGTTTGGCGTACTCAATGGTTTCCTGGATGGTCTCTTTGGTCTCACCGGGCAGGCCCATGATAAAGGCGCCATGCACCGACAGACCCAGCTTCTTGCAATCTTTGGTGAACTGGATCGCCTGTTCCTTGGTGACCCCTTTTTTGATGTTTTTAAGGATCTGGGCATTGCCCGATTCATAGCCCACCACCACATGGCGCAGACCAGCCTCGCGCATGATCTTGAGGGTCTCGTAATCGCAGTTGGCTCGGGAGTTTGCGGTCCAAGAGATCCCCAGCGGCTTCAGCAGGTTGGCCACATTGCGGGCATGTTCACGGCTGGCGGTAAAGGTGTCATCATCAAAGGATAACTCCCGCATCTCGGGGATATTGTCCACAATCCACTTCACCTCTTCGTAGACATTCTGAGCTGAGCGCAGCCGCATCTGACGACCGGAGAAGGTCTGGGGCCAGAGGCAGTAGATACATTTTGAGGGGCAGCCCCGGCTGGAGTAGATGGAAACGTACGGGTTCTTGAAGTGGGGGATCACATATTCAGAGATCGGCAGATCGCGCTTGTAGACCGGCGCCACAAACGGCAGCGCGTCCAGATCTTCAATCAGGGGGCGATCCGGGGTATGGATCGTCTTGCCATCCTTGATAAAGCTGATGCCATCCACTTTGGACCAGTCGCGGCCTTCACACAGCTCTTTGGTGGAGTAGTCAAATTCACCGCGGCAGACGATGTCGATGATGCCGTTGCCTGCCTTCAAGGACTCTTCCGGCAGGATCGAGACATGGGGGCCGGTTAGTACGGTGACGATATCCGGCTTAACCTCTTTGATCCGGCGGGCGGTCTCAATATCAATTGCCAGGGTGGGGGTAGAGGTGTACATCACCACCATATCAAACCCTTTGGCTATGGTCAGGCAGTCTTCCAGAGTAAACTTTTGTACCGGGGCATCCACCACACGGCTGCCTTCAATCATGCCAGCGGGAAAGCAGAGCCAGGTGGGATACCAGAATGAGGTGACTTCCCGCGATGCCTGATAACGGGCACCAGCGCCACCATCAAAATCCTCAAAGGTAGGGGGATTGAGAAAAAGCGGTTTCATTACAACTCCTTGACTGTTGACGAAATGATATACAATAGAGGAGTTGCGGTGTAAAAGTCAAGCGTAGTACAGGGGTTGGAGGTGAAAAAGGGCAGCCGTCCGGCTGCCCTTTGTTGATTGATGGGGTGGATTACTTCTTCTTTGGTTCTGGTTTTGCTGCAGCCTTTTTGTCATCCTTTTTGGCCTGCTTGGCAATGATCTTGTCCTTGATTTTTTCGTAGACCGATTCGGGTAGCACTTTTTTGGATACCAGTTGTGTCTTGTTGGCGTAGGGGCGGTTAACCACAATCTTGGCTATGTAGGCGTCGCCGAGTCCTGGGATAGCCTTCAGTTCTGTATCACTGGCGCTGTTGATATCCACCAACTCCTGCTTGGCAGCAGATTTTTTGTTTTCTGCTGGCTTGGTTGCTTCAGGTTTTGCCACCGTGGTTGTCTTTTTTGCCGGTTCTGCTGCAAGGCTGAGGGCAACAGAAAAGGTCAGCGCAACAATGGTGGTAATGGCCTTGATCCAGAGTGTTCTCATGTGGTGGTTCCTCCTTGGTGTAGGGATCTTCTGCTGCCGGTTGTAGCAGCCGTATCCGGTGGCTGTCAATTTGATTTTTGACCTGGAACTGTTGTTATTCCGGTTGTTTTGGGGCGTGTTGCTGGGTCTGATGACGGTTCATTTGGTGGTGGTGTTGTGTCTCTGTTGTTTGTGTAGTGCGCCCTGCCGGTTGTTGCAATGCATCAACGTTGCATTGCAACAAATGCGATTGCGTCAGGTAAAGTGGCTTGTTGCATAAAATGCCCTAGTGTTGCTGTTGCATGTGCAACGTGGTCTTGGTCGGCAGATTCGTTTGTTGAAATACGCCGAAGAATTATGACGCTGATTATAAGTTGCTGTTATCGTTATATTTGTAAAAAATATTTTTGCTGATCCAACTTTTGGCACGGGCCTTGTAATAATAAAATCAAAAGCAACGCACCCGGAAGTTTTCGGTTCACCCATTACAAATGGTTCTAAAAACCAAAGGAGGATGTCATGAAAGCAAAAACTAATTACTCGGTCCTGTTGGCTGAAACCACCGCAAAAGGTAGCTTGGCAATTTTCGCTGGTGCAGTACTTTTCCTGGGTGGTTTCGTTACCTGGTCAGCAGCAGGCGCTCTCAGTGGTATTGTCAGCCTGTTCAACTAACCTGCTACTGATTCTTTACTACTTCAAACACCGGAGGATACAGCCATGAAAGCAAAAGTTAGTTACTCTGATCTGAATGATCGCAAATATATTGGTAGAACCCTGGTGGTATTTGGCATGTTTGCCGCAGGTGCAGCCCTGAATATCGCCTGGCCAGCTCTGAGCCACATTGGAAGCCGACTGATCGGTTAAGAAAAAACATCTCTGGCTGGTCTTGAGACAGGAAAGGCCCGGTTTATAACCGGGCCTTTCCTGTCTTTTCTTCCGCTTGTCAGACCGGCTAAAAACATGCTATACAATCGGGCCTTTGTTGTACATTCAAGCCATGAGGAAGGAATTAACATGAGTCACCAGCGTAAGCCAGAGATCAACTTTAACTACATCTACAACTACAACTACAACCCGGTCTACGCCAACGGTGTGCAGGGGGGATTCACTCCCCGTGGTGAGCTGGTTGCCCATTTTTATCAGGAACGTCCTGCTCTGCCAAAAGAGCTGACCCATGAAATCAGCCCGGAAGGTGGTATCGGTGCACTGGTTGAGTCTGAGCCTAAAAACCTGAACGGTACCATGGTTCGCTTCATTGAAACCGGTATTACCATGAACTTCCAGACCGCTGCCATGCTGCATGCCTGGTTGGGTGAGCAGCTGGGCCAGATGCAGGCTATCATGAAGGCACAGCAGGAGTTTATGGACGGTGGCGCTGCAGAGGCTGCACAGGAAGGCTAGGAACAGGCAGCTGTCGTCCCGGTATGGGCACCTCTCTTTGTCAGGCATAGGAAAGTAAGAAATGGGTTGTCCCTTGGGATAACCCATTTTTTTGTGCTCTGTGGGTGAACTGCTCTTGGATTGTCTGTACATCAGTTGCTGGTTGCTTGTGCATGCAATGTCTGGTTGAAAAGGCTGCTGCAACAGTTTGCGGTTTGTTTGTCATTAAAATCATAAGGGTTTTTCAGGCTGTTGATTTTGGTCTGCTCTGTGCAAACAGGGTGATGGAGCCGGTATTTGATATGCGAGTGAAAGGAGTTTGTATGTCTCGACGTCTGTTTGTGCCGTTGGTGGCTGCGTTGCTGGTCATCGCAGCTCTGGGGGCAGTAGCAGCGGTGAATATCATTGAAGCGCCTGCTGTTACGGTTGTGCCTGAGGTCTATAAGGGTGGCGAGGACGGCTACTTCAGGATTGTGACGAAGTTGCCCAAAAGAAGCTCAAACGAGCGTCTGATACTTACTCCCAGAGTTGAGGAGGGGGATCTCTTTCTGGTGACCGTCACCCAGGCGCCGCCCCAAAAAGGAAAACATGCCCGTACAGATGGTGCTAAAACAGAACAGGCGGAAGAACTGATTACGGTTACCGGCCGGTATCAGAAGGCCGGCCCGGGCCGGTTGGCTATCCGCAGCCGTAACACCAAGGGTGACCTGCTACGGCTGACCTTTACCCTGCCGGGAGCTGATGTCACAACCGACGCAACAATCCGTACTGAATGGGCCAAGCAGTATCAGTGGTCACTCTGGGCATCGGACCCCAATGGTGAAGATCCGTACACTCAGTACTGGAATCTGGCGGTTGCCCCCCGCTACGGCCTTGATTCCCGCTATCTGGGTAGCAGAAGCCGCTCCCGTCGCGAGACTCCTGATTTGTACAGCGTCTTTACCGGTGCTGCCGCCATTCAGGAAACACTGCAGCTTGAACTGCTGGACACAGCACCCAGGCGGTCAAACAGCCAGAACGCATCGGCAAAGGTTGTGGAAGATGTTGCACTTTCAACCCTGCAAGGACCGCAGGTCAAATCCCATCCCTTTAAGGAGATGCTGAAGGGGAGAACTCCCGCGCTACCTCTGCTGGCATCGTACATCCCTGACGATCAGTATGCCGTGTTCTTTGCCAACATCAACAAGCAGATTGAACTGGCCGACCTGATGGATGAATGGGGCGGTAACCTGCTGCGTCAGGTGGAAAGCAACGCTCAGGATTTCAAGGTGCGGGAGAAGGTCAGCAGGCAGCTCTGTCTTGAGAACAGCATGCTGACCAGAATGTTTGGTGACCGGGTTGTGGCTGATATGGCCATTACCGGCAGCGACCCGTTTCTGAAAGAGGGGACGGCGGTTACCGTGCTCTTTTCCCTCAAAGATGCTTCACGTTTTCGTAAGCAGATAGAAAAACAGTATTCCGAAGCAGTTAAAACCCGCGGTGCCGTCCGTTCTGAACTTGTTGCGGCCGGGAAACGGGTGGTGGCGGTGGTAACACCAGACCTGCGCGTCTCATCGTATATGGTGCTGGCAGGCAATCTGGGAATTGTTTCAACCAGTAAGGCAGCCCTGGAGCGGGTGTTGGCCGTTGAAGCAAAACAGTCACCGGCGCTGGCCCAGGCCGACGACTTCCGCTACATGCGCACCATCTTTCCCCAGGATGCCAAGGAAGAAGATATCTTTATCTACCTCTCGGACTCCCATATTCGTAATCTGGTGGGGCCCCAGTGGAAGATTGCCGAGGCACGCCGGATGCGTTGCAGCGCCAACATGGGGCTGATCGCCAATGCCCGGCTCTGGTTCAAGACGGAAAAACGGCGGGAGCCCACCATGGATGAACTGGTGGCCGGAGGTTATCTTGGGAAAAATCCGCCGGTCTGCCCGGAGCATGGCACCTATGCAATCGACAAGCAGGGCGAGGTCTACTGCCCGGTGCATAACCGTCCCGGAAAACTGACCCCGCTGAACGAGTTGAAGCTTACGAAGGTAACCCCTGATGAAGCCTCGCAGTACAGAGACTTTGTGGCGAACTATAACCGCTACTGGACCCAGTTTTTTGATCCGATCGGCATTCGGGTCAAGCTGGGGCAGAATATCCGCATTCAGACCTGCATCCTGCCGTTGATTGAAAACTCCTGGTACGATGGTCTGGCCGCCTTCTCTGGCCGTACGCCGGGTCTGGTGACCGACAGTGCCGTGCTGCCGCGAACGGTCTTCTCTGTGCGGGGACATATGGCCCAGGATTGGCTTGAAAAGAGTGTGCTGGGCAACAAGCGGGTCTACCGGAACAATCTGGAGCTGGATTGGCTGGGGAATGAAGTTGCCATCAACCTGTGTGATGGTCAGGTCCTGTTTAGTGCAGATGGCCGCCTCGCAGGCCTGCTGGGGCATGAGGTCGGGCGTTCTTCTTCGATTGAACCGTTGATCATCGGCTATCTGGCCTCGGCCATCAACCTGCCGACCTACCTGACCGTCAAGGTCACTGACCCGAAAAAGGCGGAACAGTCCATTCCTGAACTGTTTCGGGCCATTGGTCCCCGTGAATACAGCAGCCGTGATGAACTCTCGCTGGAAACCTACACCCTTGAAAACCATCGCGGCAAACCGATCTATGTGGCTAACTTCACGTTATTTGTGGTCAAGCTGCGGCTCTACACCGCTGTGGTGGATGACCGGCTGGTGATCGCCTCCCGGCGGGATATCATAACTGATCTGCTGGATGCCTCAGCCAAAGGGGCAGCCAAAAAGGTGATAAAGCATGATGGCAATATGGAGCTATCGGTCTATCGCTCTGCCTTCAAACAACTGGAAGAGGCCTCCAGTATCGGTTACCAGGAGGATATCCGCCATGCCTGCCAGAAAAATCTTCCCCTGGCTGCAATCCTGATGCGTAACCTGGGTGTGCCGTCAGCTGGTTTTGCTTCCACGGCTGAGGCGTTGCGCGGCTATCAGCCCTACTGTCCATCAGGCGGAACCTATCGTCTGGATGAAAATACCGGTGCGCTTGTCTGTTCGGTTCACGGTAACCTGCATAATCCCAAGCAGCCGGCCTTCAGTGACCAGGCTTCACCCACCATGCGGCTGATCAATTCGCTGGATCGGGTTAATGCCCGGCTGACATTTACGCCGGAGGGGCTGATGACTACCGTGGATATTCAGCGCAAATCAGGCAAGAAGTCCTGGTAGAAACAAACTATCCCCCGGTTTCGATTGATCGAAGCCGGGGGATAGCTGTTTTAAGGGTGAGAGGCCGTTGATTAGCCGTTCAGCAGTTTGACCGTTGCCCGGCCGTCTGCGTAGTAGTCGATGATATTCAGGCAGCCGTAGTTCTGTTCAATGTTAAACATGTTGACCAGCGGCGCACCAATGGCATTCAGCAGGATGATCCGGTTCAAGCCGCCATGTCCCACCAACAGCAGTTCCTGGCCACGGTGCCGCTCCAGCATTTCACGCACCACCGGCATGGCCCTGTCCTCCACATCCAGCAGGTTTTCCCCCTCCGGTACCCGGTAGTTGACCAGATCGTTCAGGCGGGCCTGCCATTCATTGGGCCAGCGGCTCTGAATCTCCTGCCAGGTCAGACTTTCCCAGATACCGATATTCAGTTCGCGCAGTTCAGAGCGGTGGACCGGCTCAATCCCGAACTGTTCACAGATAATGTTTGCGCCAATCTTGCAGCGGGTCAGGTCGCTGGAGTAACAGGCTGAGATATGGCTGTCAGCCAGACGGTCCTTCAGCTGGTGGTACTGTTCAACTCCAAGGTCGGTCAGGGCAACATCAGCGTGGCCGTTATAGCGGCGTTGTTCATGGCCTTCAACCTGGCCATGACGGATCAGGTAGAGGCGGGTCATACTGGTCATAGGTACCTCGTCAGTAGTGTAGTGGCTGCGGTAATGGCAAGCAGGGTCAGTAGCTCGGAGATTTCACTGCTGAAACCGACAATGTCACCGCTGATCCCCCCCAGGCGGTGGGTGAAGTAGCGTTTGCTGCCGTAGCCCCAGGCAACGGTCAGGCAGAGGGCGACGATTCCGGCTGAATGGCCCAGCAGCCAGCAGAGCGGGATGGTGCAGGCCGCTGCCAAAGAAAACTGGCTGCTGGTGATGCCGGAAAGGAAGCAGACCCCCAGCCCGTCACTGCGTGCAGCTTTTGCATTGGTCATGACCAGCACCTGGGTAAAACGGGCCAGGACCGGGAACAGCAGCAGGGTGGCCCGCTTCAGGTAGATCGGCACCGCCAGCAGGGCGGCATATTTGAGCAGCAGCAGCAGGATCAGCGCCACAGCACCAATGGCGCCAATCTGTGAATCTTTTATGATCGCCAGAAATCGTTCCCGGCTTCCCCGCGCTGCCAAGCCATCAAAGACATCAGCCAGTCCATCCAGATGCAGGGCGCCGGTGATCAGGGCCAGCAAGGCCACCAGCAGGGCATCGGTCAGGTGGCGGGGAAAAAGCAGGCTTAACCCTAGATCAGCCAGCAGCAGCAGTCCGCCGATGCACAGCCCCACCAGTGGAAACCAGGCGGTTGAACGGCCCAAGTCATCAGCCTCACAGCGCTTGGGTGAGGGGACCGGCAGAATGGTCAGAAACTGCAGGGCGATCAGGAAACGGCGCATCGTTGGTCCTATTCCTGTTTTCCGGCAACACCGGCCTGCTCAAAGGTGGCCATCTCCAGCAGGATCTTGACACCGGCCTCAATCAGCTGCATGGCCAGTGCCCCGCCGGTCCCTTCACCCAGTCGCAGGTCAAGGCCCAGGATCGGTCGGGCGCCGATCCGCTCCAGCATGAAACGGTGGCCAACTTCCACTGACTCGTGGGCTGCAAACAGGTAGTCCCGTACCTGGGGATGCAGTTCAGAGGCGATCAAGGCCCCGGCGGTAGAGATAAAACCGTCCACCACCACCGGAATCCGGTTGGCCACACAACCCAACACCAGACCGGCAATGGCGGCGATCTCCAGCCCGCCCACCTTGGTCAGTACATCCAGCGGCTCAGTCGGGTCAGGCTGATTAACCTCAAGTCCTTTTTGAATAGCGGCAATCTTGATCTGCAGGGCCTGGTCATTGATGCCGGTGCCGCGATGGGTAACCTCTTGCGGTGAAAAACCGCCGATGGCCGCTATCATGGCTGATGAGGGGGTGGTGTTGCCGATCCCCATTTCGCCGGTCCCCACCAGGCCAACGCCTTCCGCCTTACACTGGTCAGCCAGTTCAATCCCCACTGCCAGGGCTGCCAGGGCCTCTGCGCGGGTCATGGCCGGTCCCTTGCTCAGGTTACGGGTGCCACGGGCCACCTTCTTGTGGAGCAGACCGGGGCAGTCCTCAAAATCAAAATCAACCCCCACATCCACCACCCGCACCTCGGCCCCGGCATGGCGGGCCAGCACGTTAACCCCGGCTCCACCGCGCAGAATGTTCAAGACCATCTGGGGAGTCACCTCTTTGGGAAAGGCCGAGACCCCTTCCTCCACCACGCCGTGGTCACCGGCAAAGGTGAAGATTACCTTTTTTGCAAGATCCGGGGCCGGTTTGCCGCTGATGGCCACTACCTTGCGGGCAAATTCCTCCAGACGCCCCAAGGAACCAGGAGGCTTGGTCTTGTTATCCAGGCGGGTCTGGGTCTGGTGCAGCAGGTCGGTATCAAGGGGGATAATCCGCGCCAGTGTGGCTTCAAGCAGGTTCATGGTGAGTCCTTCGTGGTTGTTGGTTATTTGAGTTTCAGCGGAATACCGCTGATACAGACATGAACGTGATCGCAGCAGGCAGCCAGAATCTGGTTGGCCTGTCCGGCAATGTCGCGGTAGAGCCGCCCCAGCCGGTGTTCCGGCACAATCCCCTGGCCGACTTCATTGGTTACCAGCACCACCGGGGTGGACATTCCCCGCAGGGTGGTGGCCAGACGATGGACATGGCTTGCGATCTGCTCTTCGCAGCCGGGATCGTTTTCATCGCAGGACAATAGCAGGTTAGAAAGCCAGAGAGTGACGCAATCCAGCAGGATGACGCTGTAGATGCCGTCAATCCGTGCCAGGGTCTGGGGGATCATCAACGGTTCTTCGATGGTCTCCCAGGAGTTGCCACGACGAAACTGGTGCCGATGGATACGTTCCTCCATCTCATCATCCAACGCCTGGGCCGTTGCCAGATAACAGGCCAAACCGCCAAAACCGAGGGTCAACTCTTCAGCAAAACGGCTCTTGCCGCTGCGTGCGCCGCCGGTGATCAGGGTGTTGTGAGCCATTTGGACATACCTCCTGCTGTCATACGTAAAAACCCCTGTTCCTGAAAAAGGAACAGGGGCACGGAAACCATGTTGAACAGAGCACGGCTTCAGTTCCTCTTTCCCCGGAGGTTCCTTGAAGCGCGTGTCAGAAAGGTGTTCTGGCTTCTACCAAATACTGCCGGATGGTTACAGTTGCGGGACAGCGCGGGAGTTACACCCTCTTCCCCTTGCCTGACACAGGGACTGTTTTTGTAACAGGGGGGTAGGGAAAAGTCAATTGGCTTCCGGCCCTACAGGATGTCAGTCTGGTTGGCCGTATATCAGAACCTGATACTGCGGATCCCCAAATAGGTAATTAAATGGAAGACGCCAGCCCTGCACTACATCTTCAAGAAATGGCTTGGTACTCCCCAAATTTTTCTCTGTATCAGCGGTTTAACGGCTCTGAGGCGCACCAGCATCGCGAGTTTTTCCGCGCCGACTGCGTGCCGCCGATGTTTGGGCTATGTGCTATGCAAGCTCTACTTTCAATCTTTTGCGGAGTGCCAGTGCAGCTCTTTCAAGGGTTTGCAATGTTACAGAAACATTATTAGGATCAAGCAACCTGTCCAATGCCGAGCGGCTTGTATGCATTTTGCTTGCAAGTGCGGATTTTGATAGTTTTGATTTCTGCATTTCTTGCTCGATCTGTAAAGCAACAATACGCAGACTCTGCATCAGCCAACAAGCCTTCTTCTTTCAGAAAATCGTCAAAATTTGATCCTGCGTGAATGTTGTTCATTGTTTTTACCTCCAATAATTAGCGAGTCGAGTTTTTCTGTGTTTAATTCGTTTTGAGGTGTCTTGTTTTCCCCTGGTTTTCCTCAAAATCCTTTACTTTTATAACATACATGGTATATTTGACCCATGGTTTTTCATCTTTCATATTACAATGAGACTGTCGAGGCTGAGCTTGATGCTTGGCCCGTTGGCTTGCGTGCTCGATTTCGAGCATTAACCGTACGCATGGAAGAATACGGTCCAAACTTGGGAATGCCCCATACGCGTGCGCTTGGTAATGGCCTTTTTGAAATCCGCGCCAAGGCAGAAGAAGGAATCGGAAGAGCATTTTTCTGCACGATGGTCGGGCGAAAGATTGTAATTCTTCATAGTTTCATCAAAAAGACGGACAAGACACCAAAACGGGAACTCGACATAGCGCTCACTCGGCAGAAGGAGGTAGTTAACAATGAGCTATAAGCCGGTTTCGTACCACCCCAAGAAAAAATTGGAAAATGATCTTCAAGACCCCGATTTCAAACAGGCATGGAATGCCTTGGATGATGAGTTTGCAGCTTTGGATGCCTTGCTTGCGGCACGCCGTCAGGCGGGGATGACTCAGGAGCAAGTGGCAGCCAAAATGGGTGTTTCTCAGCCATCGCTGGCGAGAGTAGAAGCATCGCTCGGCTCTCACCGTCATTCACCGTCTCTTGAGATGCTTCGCAAGTATGCTACCGCAGTAAACTGCAAACTGGAGATTAAGCTGATACCACAGCACTCATGACATCTTCTTTACCCTTTTAGAAAAGAGGGACAACCCAATTTTTACTAACTGGGGAGTCCCTGGTTTTTTCCTGATGGCATGAAGGGCAAAAGTGACGGCGTTTGCAGGAGAAGGCAACCAGGTGTTCGTGGCCGCAATCATCGCAGCGGACACGCAAGAGCAGTGGGGTCAGGTCTTGAAACATCACTTTTTACTCAGAAACTAACTTTTCAAGACCTGACCCCGTGTCTTCATTTACGTGCGCAGGCTTTTCGGCTTCTGGAGAGATTGGGAATGCCCCAGAGATTTTACTGAGGATTCGGGACTCTCCCAGGAGGAACACATCGTCCGCCTTCGCATACACGCTCACCTTTACACTCAATGTCCCTAGTACAACCGGCTGTCGTGGTATTTGGAGTCACTATTTCCATACGTTGCACACCCACCTGGCTGTCTGCGCATTTATATGCATCTCCCTCGTACAGTCCATGAGTTAGGCTGATTCCACTAAAAGTAGTCACAAGATGAGTAGCACCTAGTTCTGCAGCTTTATTCCGTCCTTCACCCATAGCAGCGTGCATGCACGATGTGGGATCTACGCAGGCCATTGAGTCCGCTGAAACGTGACCGATACGGGTACACGCCGAGACCTCTTGAGTGTTGTTTGTCATGTAGATCTGCCTTGCACCGGGGCTAAGGCTTACACAACCAGCCAGCAAAACTGGTAACAACGTGAAAAAATACTAAAATTAGTGAATCCTATTCTCATCTTTATTTCTCCTAGTTCAGGTCTATGATGGATTGGCGGAGTGATATTCAACTGACCAACGGGGCGGGAGATCGCCGGCCATCAGGCCGGTGAATCTTCCTGATTATGCGTATGAAGCCCTCTAGCCTTTAGCTGTCCAAGGTGCTTAGTTACATCGTCTATGAACTGATTTATGAGTTCCTTTTGTTTTCTCTGGCTGCCTTCAATGACCTGCTTAAAGCTGATCTCGTCAAAAGGAAGTTGGAGCTCATTTCTGACGCACTTTAGCAATGGAGGGAGTAATTCGGTGAGAATGGCAATTTCAGACTGACATTCCCTAGCCAGTCCCATTTGAGCTGGAAATAGTTGAAGTTCAAGTTCTATCTTTTCTTCCGAAAGTTCATATATTCGCTTCCGTTCAAAATCATTGTTTTGCTCGATAGCTGCCCACCGTTGCTTATCGGTACTGCCAGCTAAATTAAACTCCTTCATCAGGCTTATCATTCTATCTCGTTCTTCTAAAGCCTTGTCTAATTGTGTCTGAATGAAAGATATCCGTTGCTGGAGAACACCGTGCTTTATACGCTGATGTGAAAGACGAAGAATGCCGCCGGTTAGTTCTTCCATGAAGGCGGTAAATGCCTTTATGGTATCATCACTCGCAATTACGTTAACTTTTGTGATTGATGGACTCTTTTCTTCAAATGATTCCATCAATTTATTATATTCAATATTAAAATTTCCAATGCGACCAACAAGTACCAACCCAGCGGAAATTGCTTCTGCAGCCGCTAGATAAATCTCCTTCCTCAGGTTTAACTCTCTTTCAAGCTTTTTCATTTCACGGTCATGATCTAGTTGAATTTTAAGGCGCTTAGTGTTTGATCGATTCGTGATAACAACCCCAGTTATTGTGAAAAACGATCCCACTACCACCCCCCAAAAGGTGGTAGGTATTTTCTCAATCAAGGCCAATAACTCCATAAAACAATTCCTTTTCACTTAACTTCTTATTGAACGGTTCACGCGCGCGCGTGAACCAGCTGTCTTCCCCAATGGAATGTTTATCCACTGCTTTTCTCTACCCACTCATACCGCAGATCCGGCCAACTGCAAGCCGCTATGATGCCAGAGGGCCATCCGGTCTGGCTGCCAGTAGATCCTCTTTGCTCAGATAGACCCGGTCGGCTGCCTCTTTGACACAGTGCCGGATAAAACGCCGCCAGCGAGTTATTGAGACAATCACGATCCCGGCTATCATCCCAAACCAGGCCAGCAGATAAAAAATAAGATCAACCTGACCAAGCAGGAAGATGCGGTAGTTGCAATAGGCCAGCAGGCCAATCAGCACAGAGGCCATGAACACCGTATCAATAAAGCTGAGGCGGCCGATGACGAGTATGCGTTCTGCATCGGTTTGGAAGCGGATCTCTCCGCCATAGATCGTGGAGAGCGGTGCCCAATCCCAAAACAGCCGGAAAAGGCCGGTGGAAAAGTTGATCTGGCTTTCGTCGTACACCGTGGTTCTAACCTGCTCAACCCGCAGAGAATCGGCAATGAAGTAGAAAAGCCCGTTAAATGTCAGTTTTGGGTATGTTGTGAGATCAACCGGAACGGTTACTTTGATACGCATTCCGCTTCCTTGTAAAGGCCAACGGGGGCTGTCTGGTGGTAAGCAGGTCTATGTACCATGATAGCGCCTGCTGCTATTACTCGAACAGTGGGGTTGAAAGATAGCGTTCTGCACCGTCGGGAAAAATAACAACAATTGTTTTGCCGCTGAATTCCGGCAGACGGGCCAGGCGCACGGCTGCTGCTGCTGCCGCACCGCTGGAGATGCCGACCAGCATCCCTTCTTCCCGCGCCAGACGTTTGGCAAAGTCAATCGCTTCATCGCCATGTACCAGTTCAACCCGGTCAACCAGGCTTAGATCAAGGGTGTCAGGTATAAAACCGGCGCCGATCCCCTGGATTTTATGGGGCCCCGGTTGCAGCGGTTTACCTGCCATCTGCTGGCTGATGACCGGGCTTTCAGCCGGTTCAACCGCCACCGAGAGGATCTGCTTGCCCTGCTGCTGCTTGATGTAACGGGAAATGCCGCTGATGGTGCCGCCGGTGCCCATGCCGATGATGACATCCGTCACGCGGCCCTCGGTCTGCTCCCAGATTTCGGGGCCGGTGCTCATGACGTGTGTGGCGGGGTTATCGGGGTTGTGATAC
>NZ_JAOTRZ010000024.1 GCF_030247655.1 Trichlorobacter sp.
CATCAGGCCGGTCAGCTCACCATTGTCGTTGGTATAGTTGCCGGTGACGCGGTCCCCTGATTGATGCAGGGTAACGGCGCCTTCGGTGCTTGAATAGCTGCCGGCAACACTGAAAGCCAGAGAGATAGCGGGAATCAGCAGAACAGCCAGAAGTATGATTGTTTTTGAGAACATCTTCATCGCGTTTCCTCCTTCTGCCCCACGGGGCGGTTTTTTTTGGGCAGTATGCCAATCTCAAATGCTCCCTTTTCTCCGGTGAAAAGTCCCTGTTGTGGTCCTTCTTCACGGTGGTTAGGGGGCTGGTACGGTTTGATACCACTGCAACCGGCCAGCAGTATCAGAAGCAGCAAACTGGAAACAGTTTTCATCAGAACTTGACCCTGGCCCCGAAGGTGCCGATGTTGATGTCAGAAACCGGTGTGCTACCTGCAGCTCTGTCCAGTGAGAAGATCCGGTATTGGCAATACAGTTCCGTGGCAAACTTTTCAAAGGCTTGCACCACTGCAGCGCCGACTGAGTAACCTTTGTCTCCGGCCTGGGCGAGATGCTCTGAACGGGTGTAGTCAACCCCGAAGGCGGTATTACCAAGGTTGGTAAAAGTGGCCAGCCAGCCCAGCTTGGCATAGAGGTTGGTGGCATCCTTGCGGGATGTGTACTGCTGCAGGGCACCGGACAGGGTCAGGTTCAGGCCTGTAGCGGTGTGTAGTAGCGAGAATGAACCGTCATAGAGCAGTCCGCCGTTTGCCAGCTTGGGGTTGGAGACAGCAAAGGCACCAGCCCCTTTGAATCCATAGCCCTGGCCTCCCCAGAACAGGGCCAGGTCTGAGCGTTGATTGCTGACCAGCGATCCTGCCAGACTGAAACCGTAGAGGTTGGGGCTGTCATACCGCAGTCGTGATTGACGGGAGAGGCCGTCAAAGCTGCTGAAGGCATCGGAAACCTTCAGGTTGCTTGTGCCGTTGGGTATGAAAGGTTTTGTGCCGTTCTTGCTGCGAAACAGGAAGCCACCCCCCATGTCGGTGATACTGGCGTACTGCACCACATCGGTCTTGGACAGATCGGTCTCTGCCGTGGTGTTGGAGGCGGTATCACCCTTGCCGATGGAGAGCTTGCCAAAGGTCTTGCTGGTGAGCGAAATCTCGACCCAACGCTGGTCAAAGTAGGTGTCGGTCAGGGTCTTCTGCTGCTGTGAGACTGCAGAGGAACGGTCAGGTGATACGGCAATCTCTATCCGGGTGCCTATGCTGAGATCTTCAGTGGCCTTGGCCGTTCCCACGAGCCGGAAGCGGCTGTTGCTGGCTGTGTTGTCCACATGGTAGAGGGTGCTGTTGTAGCCGTCATTGGCAACCACTACGGCCCGGTTGATCTGGCCGGAGATGGCCAGTTTGATTTTGTCATTACCAGAGGTGACCGTGGGAGGCGGCAAAACCTGAACTGAGGCTGATGAGGGTGTCTGAACCGTTAATGGTGCTGCTTTCTGTATGGTACTGATCTGTTGCTGAAGCCTTTGCAGAATATCGGACTGGGCCTTAATCTGCTCTGCCTGCTGCTGTAGTTGCATCTGCTGTTGCCGAATGGTTTCCTGCATCTGCTGCAGGACCGTCGGGTCAATAGTTGCCGGCTGGGCAGCCGCAGGTACTGGCAAGCAGAGCAGCAGCCCAACAACGGTAAGTTGATTACGCATCTTTTGATCCCTTAGCGAGATGATTGGCAATTTTTGCCAACAGTTCAGTTGCCACGATCGGTTTGCTGATATAGTCATTCATCCCAGCATTCAGACAGTTTTCCCGGTCCGCGTCGCTGGCTGCGGCGGTCATGGCAATGATCGGAATACTGCTGGCTTCAGACAGTTGCCTGATCTTCAGGGTGGCCTGGATGCCGTCCATGACCGGCATCTGCATGTCCATCAGAATCAGATCGTAGGTCTCTTGCTGAGCCAGTTCAACGCCCTCTTTTCCATTGTGGGCAATAGTTACCTCCAACCCGGCACGACTTAAGAGTTGGCGTGCCACAAACTGGTTGGCTTCGTTGTCTTCAACCAGCAGGATGCGGTTTCCGCAGAAAATATCGTTGTATTGGGACAGAGGAGCAAACCGACGGTCTGGGGGGGGAAGAACTTCAACCGGCAGATCAAAGGTGATGGTGAAAGCAAACGAGCTGCCTTTGCCCGGCTGGCTGCTGACGGTAATGCTGCCTCCCATCAGTTCCACCAGATTTCGGGCAATGGAAAGCCCCAGGCCGGTGCCGCCAAAGCGTCTGACAATTGAGCCGTCGGCCTGGGTAAAGGGCTGAAACAGGTTGTCGAGCTGTGTGGTGTCGATACCGATGCCGGTGTCACTGATTTGAAAACAGATCACCGCGGTGTTGGAGGTCAATTCGGCAACTTCTGCCATGACTGTAACCTGTCCTTGATCCGTAAATTTAATGGCGTTGCTGATCAGGTTGTTGAGTACCTGGGTCAGGCGTAGAGGGTCACCTGAAAGGTGCGTCGGGAGCTCAGCAGGTAGCTTCAGCTCCAGTTGTATCCCTTTTTTCTGGGCTGTTGGAGTGAACAGATTAAACACATACCGTATCAGATCAGGCAGATTCAGCTCCTGTTTTTCAATGGTCAGCATGTGGGCTTCGATCTTTGAAAAGTCAAGGATGTCGTTGATGATATCCAGCAGGCTGTGGGACGAACTATCCAGCCGCTCAAGGTATTCTCTCTGTTGCGGCGGCAGGTCAGAGGCAAGTACCAGTTGGGTCAGACCGATAATAGCGTTCATCGGGGTACGAATCTCGTGGCTCATGTTGGCCAGGAATTCACTTTTGGCCTGGGTGGCTGACTCGGCAGTCTCTTTTGCTGTTCGTAGTTCTTCCTGTTGCAGCTGCAGCAGTTGGTTGGTCAGGTTAAGCTGCTTGATCTGGATCAGCAGGATGCGGGTTAGCAGCAGGGCCAGCAGGCAGAGCAGGGCGGTAATAGCACCCTGCTTGATGGTGGTATCTTTCCAATCAGCAATGGCTTGGTCCCTGCCAAAGGAGCTGATGGCAACTACTGGATACTGGTCCAGGCGGTGATAGGAGATGATCCGATATTCGGCAGCAATATTTGATTTTTTGTTATGGTAGGTGCGGACGGGCTGTTCCTGAACATACTTGCGGAAGAATGGTGCGGTTTTTTTTGCACTGGCATATACCTTGGGATCGGAGGGAACCAGCACCAGATAATCACCACCGGTGGTGGTGGCCAGGGTGAAGCGGCCGTTGCGGCCTTCAACAATCGAACTGTAAAGCTTTTCAAAGTAACTGATATCGAAAAAAACCAGGACAACACCGGTGAAGGTGCCGACCCGGTCTTCCATGCGGCGTGAGAGAATAAAACCCCACTCTCCGTCTGCAAGGGATTTGACCGGCGGACTAATCAGCACTTCATGGCTATGGTTGGAACGATGGTAAATAAAGTAAGGACGTTGTGAGGCATCGGGTAGCTTAACCACATCAGCATGGGAGGTTGCGCGAACCATGCCGTTGGGACTGATCACCGTTATGCCTGAAACATGCGGTAGATTGGCGTTGTGGAGTTTGAGCAGTCTGGTCAGGGTTGCAGGAGGCAGTTTCTCACTACCGCCTGCTATCGTTATCTCTTTGATGGCGTTTTGTAAAATCTGGTCTGCCTCTGAAAATGCCCGTTCTGCATGTTCTTTGAGGGCCAGTGCATAACTGCGGGATTGTTGCTCGGCATTTTTGATCGCAACCTGATAGCCTTTGTAGCTGTGCCAGCTGGAGATGAGCACCAGTACCGTCAGCAGCAACAGCACGCTGGTGATGATTCTGAAGCGCAGGCTGCTGTAGTGCTTGAGCACTTGTTGGTCCTGTTCCGGAGTGGTGGTCATCGGTTCCCCAGTAGGCGAAGCTGCTATAAAAGAGAGGCGAGAATGTCGTATACGCACCATATGCTGGTGAAAAAACCGTTAATCTGGGTTTTACCACAGGAAATAAAAAAATCCAGCACTGCTTCACATTTATATAAGCTGTGGCATACTTGCAACTGCGGTTTATATGACAAAATGAGGTGTACGTATGAAAGTAGCAATTCTTGGGGCCGGTCACGGCGGTATTGCCATGGCAGGGGATTTAACCCTGGCGGGGCATGAGGTGCGGCTGGCGGCAGATCCGAAGCATGCCTCTAACCTGCAACTGTTGATGGCCTTTGGCGGGATTATGGTGGAGGGGGTTACCTCTAGTGGTGCCCCGGTTGGATTTGCAAAACCGGCCATGATGACGACCGACATTGCCGCCGCTGTGAAAGGTGCTGAGGTGGTGATGGTGGTGGTGCCTGCCTTTGGTCAGGAACCGTATATGCATGCCCTGATTGAGCATGGCGAAAAAGGGCAGATCGTGGTCTTTAATCCCGGCAAGTTCGGTACGCTGGTCTTTGCAAAGATGCTGCGGGAGGCCGGACGTTTCGATGATTTTATTATCGGCGAGACCACGTCATTTATCTTTGCTGCCAAGACCAAGGGGCTGGGGCATGTCAACATCAAGGCAGCCAAGGAAGAGCTGCCCTTTGCCGCGCTTCCGGCAAAACGGACTGCCGAGGCACTCTGGGTTCTGACGGACCTCTATCCCCAGCTTTCCCCCAGCATGGGGGTGCTGCAGACCAGTATTGATGCGCCGGGCCTGATCATCCACCCGATTTCGACCCTCATGAACATGAGCCGGATTGAGCAGATGGGGCCGTACCGCAACTCCCACTACGATATCACCCCTTCGGTGGGACGGATCATGGAGGCGGTGGATCATGAGCGGATGGAGGTGGCCAAACTGCTCTGTCGTGAGACCTTCTCATTTATGGATACCATGCAGGTGCTGTACAAGGTTAAGGGAGAGAGCGCCTATGACATGATGTATCAGGTTTCGGCCCATAACGTCCAGATGGCGCCCGACAGTCTGAATCACCGCTATGTGACCGAGGATATCCCCTATGGTCTGGCGACCATTGCGGCAATCGGCAGACAGATCGGTGTGCCGGTGCCGCGGATCGAGGCAATGGTGAATGTGGCCTGCATGGCCAATGGGGTGGATTACTGGTCAAGCGGCAGAACCGTTGAAAAAATGGGGCTGTCCGGCATGAATGGCCAGCAGATGGCCCGTTACGCCCTGGAAGGAACGCTGTGACCGGAGCGCAGGTTACGACAAAAAGCAGAGGTGTCTGGATCCTGTTCAGCATCGCCTTTGCCACCTTTATGGTCAATGCTGATTCCTACATCGTTAATATCTCGCTGCCGGTGATGGCGGACTATTTCAAGGTCGGCACCGAAGCGGTTTCCTGGGTGGTGATGTCCTATCAGCTGACGGTCACTGCCCTGCTGCTGGTGTTCGGCACCCTGGGAGACCGGATCGGTATTAAACGGCTGTTCATGCTGGGCTATGCGGTTTTTACTCTCAGCTCATTATGCTGTGCCTTTTCGCCTACCTTGGGCTGGCTGGTGGCCAGCCGGGCTCTGCAGGGGATCGGTGCCTCGGTGCTGTATGCCCTGACCCCGGCCATGGTACCCCGTTATCTGCCACCGGAGCAGCGCGGACCGGCCTTTGGTGCCCTGGCAACGGCAGCGGCGCTGGGGATATCGGTCGGCACGCCGCTGGGTGGATTGATCACCGGACTGCTATCCTGGCACTGGGCCTTTTTGATCAATATTCCAATCGGCATTGTGGCCATGCTGGTTGCCAGGCGGGTCCTGCCTGCCGATCTCTCTGCCTCTGAAAAGACACCGCTGCCTACGTTTGACTACGTCGGCTCAGTCTTCAGCGCCCTGGCCCTGGTCAGCCTGATCTACAGTTTCAGCAAACTGAACAGCCTTGGGCTGGCGCCAACGGTACTGGGGGCTGCGGTGCTGTTTGTGGTCAGTCTGGTCATCTTTATCCTCTGGGAACGTCAAGCTGCTCATCCTCTACTGGATTACAGCCTGTTCCGCTCACCTGCCTTTAACTTTGGCAATCTGGCCAACTTTCTCTGCCTTTGCTATCTGGCCGGCCATAACTTCATCACCCCCTTCTATCTAATGACCGTGAAAGGGCTGCCCACCGAGCGGGCCGGAACGGTTTTTCTGCTTTATTCACTGATCTACATGGCCATGGGGCCGCTGGCCGGGCAGCTTTCAAAGCGGATTAATCCGCGCATCCTCTGTACGACAGCGCTGCTGGCAGGTGTGCTGGTCTCCTTTGGCTTCAGTCATTTCTTGCATACTGCGGGGATGCTGCCGGTCTACGTCTATTTTGTGGGACTGGCGCTGGTAATGGCTACCTTTATCCCTTCCAACAATAACGTGGTAATGGGCATGGCGCCGCCGGGCAAGCAGGGGGCGGTGTCCGGCAGTTTTCGGATGGTGGGCAGGGTAGGGATGACGGTTGGTGTCTGTCTGTTTCAAACCATCTTCACCCTGGCTGCACTGCAGCAGTCAGGCAAGCTGCAGGCAGATCTGCTTAAATCCATTGCGCGTACACAGCTGCTGTCAGCCTTTAGCACAGTCTATCTGGTTGGAGCCGGGCTTTTTGCCGTGGCAGCTGCCGGTTCGTTTCTGGCTCGGGAGAGGCACTAGGTCTCTGGCTGTTGCAGGGCTGCTGTCACACATCATGAGACCCGATTGAAAGGGGCACAAAATGTCAACGGACTACACGGTTTCAACCTATCTGCTGCAGCGCCTGAAAGAGTTGGGTGTTGATCACCTGTTCGGTGTGCCTGGTGATTATGTGCTGGATTTTCTGGATCAGGTTGTTGAAAGCCCGATTGAATGGGTTGGAAACTGCAATGAATTGAACGCAGGCTACGCCGCTGATGGTTATGCCCGTCTGAACGGGCTGGGTGGGGCGGTGGTAACCTACGGGGTAGGTGGCTTCAGTATCCTGAATGCTGTGGCAGGGGCGTTTGCAGAGATGGTTCCGCTGGTGTTGATCAGCGGCGCTCCTCCTGGCGGCAGGCGCAAGACAGGAGCTTTGGTGCATCACCTGGTGGCTGACTATGACCGACAGCTGGAGATATTCCGCAAGGTGACCGTTGATGCTGCGCTGCTGGATGACCCTTCCACTGCCCCGCAGCTAATTGATCGCCTGCTGGCTGCCTGTGTCAGCCGTAAACTGCCGGTCTATCTGGAACTGCCTGCCGATATGGCCCGCGCTGTGTGTTTGCCTCCTTCTGCTCCCCTTGCCACGGTGGTCCGGTGTTCTGATCCTGACAGCCTGAAGGCCTGTGCAGATGCTGTTGCAGAGCTGGTTAACAACGCACATTCCCCGGCTATCCTGGCCGGTATTGAGGTGTCTCGCTTCGGTCTGGGGCAGGAACTGCTGGAGCTGGTTGAGCAGGCCGAGCTGCCGTTTGCCACCATGCTTAGCAGCAAATCAGTGCTGCCGGAGCTGCATCCCCAGTTTATCGGGCTGTACCAGGGGGGCTGGAGCAGGCCGGCGGTTCAGCAGCAGATTGAGTCTGCGGACTGCCTGCTTTCGTTGGGGGCCTGGATGACCGATCTGGATACCGGCATCTTCAGTAACCATATCGATCCGCAGCGGGTGATTGAGGTGGGGCGTGAGACCGTGCGGATCGGCGCCCAGCTGTATCGTCAGGTCCTTCCCGGTGATCTGATCTATGAACTTGTGCCGCGTCTGCGGACCCGTTCCTATCTGGATCTGCATCCCGGTGAGCCGCGCATTGCCAGTGGAGATTTTGTCCCGGACATGATGGCCCCGCTGACTGCAGCCCGGATGTACGAGGCGATCCACAGCTTTCTCGATGACAGCATGATCCTGCTGGCAGAACCTGGCGATGCCTTCTGTGCGGCACCGGAATTTACCATTGAAGAGGCCGAGCGTTTTATTGTCCAATCATTCTACTCTTCAATCGGCTATTGTACTCCGGCTGCACTGGGAGTCGGGTTGGCCCGGCCCGGCAGCCGTCCGGTGGTCCTGACCGGTGACGGTGCCTTCCAGATGACCGTTCAGGAGCTCTCTACGCTGATGCGGCAGCAGATTCCTGCGGTGGTGTTGCTGATTAATAACGATGGTTATCTGGTTGAACGGATGTTGCATGAGGATGGTCCCTACAACGACATCAAGATGTGGCAGTATGCCGGTCTTCCTGAACTTTTCAACGCCGGTGCAGACGGGATCGGCATCCGGGTGACAACGGAAGGGGGGCTGCATGCTGCCTTGCAAACCGCTGCTGCGGAACAGGACAAACTGGTACTGATTGAGCTGTGTGTGCAGAAGCTGGACTGTTCTGAAGGGTTGCGTCGTCTTGGTGCCACCATGCGTGCGCCAATGCCGCGCATATGATGAACAGTCCAGGCTGGAGAGCTGTATGATGAGCTTACTATGGCGTGCATGGTGTTCAAAGGGACTGAAGCTGGTGCTGAAAAGGACACTGCTGGTTTTGGTTTTTTGGAGTGCCGTCTTTACTGCCTCTGCTGCCGCTTCTCCACTGAAAAAAGCCACCCTTATGCCGCTCTGGAGCCCCCAGGCTCAATTTGCCGGGTATTATGTCGCCCTTGAAAAGGGGATCTATGCCCGTCATGGCATTGATTTGAAGATACTCCCGGCAGGGCCGGGGTATTCACCTGAACAGATGTTAAAGAATGGTGGTGCCGATTTTGCCGTACTCTGGCTGACAACCGCTTTGCGCCAGCAGGCTGCCGGTACCCGGCTGGTCAATCTGGCCCAGATGGTTCAGCGATCATCTCTGCTGCTGATATCCAGAAAGAGCAGCGGGATCAAGTCCGTGGCAGATCTGAACGGCAGGAAAGTAGGGCTGTGGGCAGGGGACTTGTCGTTACCTCCCCGGATCATCTTTGCCAGGCAGGGGATCGCGGTCCGTGAGGTGCCTCAGTCCTATACCGTGAATCTCTTTTTGCGGGGCGGGATCGAAGTGACATCCGCCATGTGGTACAACGAATACCATACGATTCTTTCTTCCGGGGTTGATGGGGATGAGCTGTCTGTTATCCGGATTAATGAACAGGGGATACAGTTCCCTGAAGACGGTATTTATACCCTGGAAAGGAATTTTAAAAAGGATCCGGCCCTGGCAAAGGCCTTTGTGGCTGCCTCGCTGGAGGGGTGGCACTATGCCTTTGACCATCCTGATGAGGCGTTGGAGATCGTCATCAGGCAGATGCGTGCGGCGCAACTGCCAGCCAACCGTGCCCACCAGAAATGGATGCTTGAGCGGATGCGGGATCTGATCATACCGCCAACCGCAAAAGGTGAACAAGGGCTGCTCAATCAGCAGGAGTATGAGGCCGTTGGCCAGGCGATGCGCGCCTATGGCCTGATTAAGGTATATCCTGACTACCGTCGTTTTACCGGGAGGTCGGATGCTGGCTCGAACTAGTATTGCCACCAGGCTGGTCCTGGTGATTACCCTCTGCAGTGCGCTGATTTTTGCCGTTATCCTGGGCTATAATTATCATCGTTCCCGTGTCATGCTTGAACAGGAGCTTGAGTCAAATGCACGTAATCTTGCCGGCTCACTGGTACATCGGGTGGAGACTGAACTTGTATCGGTTGTCAAGGTGGTGCAAGGGATGGCCCGTGAGCTGGAAACCAGCCGTCACACAGCGCAGGAGCTGAACCATCTGATCAAGACCACCTTGGAACAGAACCCTGAACTCTACGGTTCAACCGTGGCTTTTGAACCGTTTGCCTTTAACGCCGCAACCCGCCTGTATGCCCCCTATTATTACCGCCACAAAGGCGGGATCGCCTTCAGTCGTCTGGAAACAGCCTACCAGCAGCTGCCCTACCTGTACTGGGACTGGTACCAGATACCCCGCGAGCTGGGCAGGATGGAGTGGAGTGAGCCGTATTTTGATGAAGGGGCAGGTAACGTCCTGATGGCAACCTGTTCGGTGCCGTTTTATGGTGCCGACAACGGCAGGAAGCAGCTTAAGGGGATTGTGACAGCGGATATCTCGCTGGAGTCTTTGACCCAGCTGATCTCGTCGGTCAAGATACTTAAAACCGGCTACGCCGCCCTGCTGTCACGCAACGGGATGGTGCTTGCCCATCCGCTGAAAGATGCGGTCATGAACGAGACCTTCTTCAGCATTGCGGAAGAACGTAATGACCCAGCCATGCGGGAACTGGGCAGGAAGATGATCAAGGGGGAGTCCGGTTTCATCCTGTACAAGAGTCTGGTGGGGGTCAGAAGCTGGATGTACTACGCCCCGATCCGCTCAACCGGCTGGACCCTGGCAGTGGTTTTTCCTGAAAAGGAGCTGCTTGAGAATGTCACCCGCCTGAGTATGACCATGGCGGTGATGGGGTTGATTGGCGTCCTCTTGCTGACAGTGGCTGTGATCTCCATTGCCCGTTCCATCACCAAGCCGCTCCGTTTGCTGGCTGCTGCCACTGATGAGATTGCTGCGGGTAATTTTGATGTGGAACTTCCTGTGGTCAGTTCGCAGGATGAAGTCGGGCTGTTGTCCCGTGACTTTCAGGTTATGCAGGAGTCACTTAAGGACTATATCAAGAACCTGACTGAAACCACGGCAGCCAAGGAGCGGATCCAGAGTGAACTCAAGGTGGCCACTGACATCCAGGCCAGCCTGCTGCCCCGCTTGTTTCCCGCCTTCCCGGATCGGCCTGAATTCGATATCTTCGCCTCAATGGATCCTGCCAAAGAAGTAGGCGGCGACTTCTATGATTTCTTCTTTATTGATCCAACTCATCTCTGTTTTCTGATTGCCGATGTCTCCGGTAAGGGGGTACCTGCAGCACTCTACATGATGGTTGCAAAGACCCTACTTAAGTCAGAAGGACAGCGGCTTGGCGAACCCAGCCGGATACTTTCCTGCGTTAATACGATCCTTGCTGAAGATAATGACAGCTGCATGTTTGCCACGGTGTTCTGCGGTATCCTGCATACCGAAACCGGAGAAGTTCAGTTCGCCAATGCCGGACATAACCCGCCGCTGATCATGGACGCAGAGGGTGTACGCTATCTTGCGCTAAAACCGGGGTTTGTGCTGGGGCCGATGGAAGATATGGTCTATACCACTGAACGGCTGGTCATGCGGCCGGGAGATACGTTGTTTCTCTATACCGATGGTGTGACTGAGGCGTGCAACTTTGCCGACGAACTGTACGGCGAGCCGCAACTGCTGGATGCCTTGCAGAAGACGCCCAGAGAAGACCTGGTAGCGCTTGTGCATACCATTCGGGCTGATGTTGCCGCCCATGCTGCCGGTGCACCACAGTCAGATGATGTTACCATGGTTGCCATTACCTGGCGGGGGGAAAAGATATGACAGAATCTGCAGGTAGCCAGCCAGACTGCTGTGACAGACCTCAGAATTTCAGGCGGGCATCAAGCCCCACGGAGTAGCCGTAAAAGCTCTTTGCCGCAATGTAGGAAACCCCTAGCCCCAGCCAGTTGAGTTTCCAGAGACCGGTCAGTTCACCCAGTACCAGGCGGCCGTTAATCGTGTACATGGTGTTGGTGCCTACCGTATCTCGGAAATCATCCCCCAGCAGGTCAAGGGCAACAAAACCGCCGGTATGCAACGGAAAACCGAATAGTTTAAGTGGCAGCTTGAGATCAAGATCCACCCGATTTTCCCAATCGTAGGAGCTTCCACTGCCATGCAGGTAGCTGGATGAGCTTGCAACAGACCAGGTGTTAAACCAGGCGAAGCGCGAGAGCAGGGCCAGCTTCAGGTCGTTGTTCAACGGTTTTTCGTACTGGATATCCAGTGCAGGCACCAGCGATAATGTATCTATGTTCCAGTCAAAGAGCTGCCCGCCATAGAGCTGTTTCAAATGTGTACCTAACGCGGTGCCCGGTTCAAAGCTGCTGTCTGAATGGGCGTAAATCAGGCCAAGGGAAGGACCTATACTCAGTTCTTTGGTCAGATTGAGCTTTATCCCGGACTCCAGTCCGACGGCAAAGGTGGCAAATTTTTCCTTGTTGCCGGTCAGTACCGGGTTGTTGTTAAAGCTGTTATCTCCGCTGATATAGCCGATAGTGCCCCCTAACAGCGGGTACCAGGTTATGTCGCCATTACCAAGCCGGTTCGGCTCGCCAAGGGTCCCCTTACCGCCCAGTTTGGTGATGCTCATACGGGTGCCGTCGTCGTAGAAATGGTAGGTACCTCCGCTGATGCCGTCATCACCACCCATGATGGCCAGGATTTCGCTCCGGGCGGTGGCCAGTTTTCTGAACTGGTCGCTATAAACGGCCAGATCAACTGCCACAGAAGGGGCAGGGAGGCAGAACAGGGCGGTAACAGTCAATGCTAAGGCGGTCTGGCCTGGAAGGGATACCTTCATGGGATTAAGATCTCCTTTTGTGCCTTCAGAATATCGTAGTTTTTTGTTATTACAAGCCGTTGCCAGTAACATTTTGTCTGGTATGGTTATCCATGCTGCTATGCTGGTCAGCATGCTGTAGTACAACAGGATAAGGATAAGGAGAGGCATGATGGGGTACGGATATCGGAGATTGGTGCTGGCGTTTCTGTTGGTGTTATTGGGGCTGATGGGCGGCTGTGCAAGCGGTCCTGATTTGCGGGTGGGCATCGCTCCCAACTATCCGCCGCTGGCGTTTATGCAGAATGGCGTGTTGGCCGGGATCGAACCGGATCTGGCGCAGCAGCTTGCCAGGCAGACCGGCCGCAGTATCAGATATGAGGTTATTCCGTTTGACCGCCTGATCCCCGCGCTACAGGCCGGGCAGATTGATCTGATCATGGCCGGGATGTCGATAACGGCTGAGCGTCAGGGCCAGGTCAGTTTCGCCGACAGCTATCTGAAGGTAGGACAGATGCTGCTGATCCGGGAAAAGGATATCAAGCGTTTCCCCAGGGCGCTGTTTGATCAGTCTTCCGGTGTCAAAATCGGTGTGGAGCGCGGCAGTACCGGAGAACAATACGCACTCAAGACTTTCGCCTGGGGTGGGGTCACCCACTTTGATACCACTGAGGCAGGGGTCAGGGCGCTTGAACAGGGCAGTATCGACTGCTTTGTGCATGACGCCCCCACGGTCTGGCGCTTCAGCGCAGACCTTGCCACCCAACATCAGGGGCTGGTGGGGCTGTTTGAGCCGTTGACCGATGAACCGCTGGCCTGGGCTGTGCGCAAGAATGATCCGGCCCTGCTGGCTCAGCTTAATCAGGAACTGGCCCGAATGCGTCGTGAAGGGCGTCTGCAGGAGATACTGGGGAAATGGATCAAGACGCAGGTGCTGGTGGGGCGGACCGAGTAACTGTACAGGCTGCTGCATGTCGGCAGTCTGGTATGCTGTGATCACAGGGGTAAGGGAAAATGGTATGTCAAACGAGAAAATAACTGTCCGTCGTATGCATAAGGATGATCTGAAGCTGGCTGTTGAATGGGCTAAAAATGAAGGTTGGAATCCGGGGCTACATGATGTTGATCCCTTTTATGCCGCAGACCCAAACGGTTTTTTTATTGCGGAAATCAACGGAGAACCGGTTGGCACCGCCTCAGCCGTTGCCTATGACGAAAACTTCGGTTTTCTGGGGTTCTACATCGTAAAAGAAGAGCTGCGGCATCTGGGTATCGGCATGAAGCTCTGCGATGCCTTGCTGGCGTACATGGGGGATCGCGTCTACGGGCTTGACGGGGTGGTGGCCATGCTGGACAAGTATGTACAGCAGATGGGGGTTGCCATTGCCCATTGCAACGCCCGCTATGAAGGTATTGGCAGGCCTGCGGAAGCAATCCTTGCAGATATTTCTACGGTGCCGTTTGAGGAGCTGGAACGCTACGACCGCCGTTTCTTTCCGGCCAAACGGACCGCCTTTCTGCAGAGCTGGATCAGCCGCCCCGGCAGCCGGGGCCGTGTTATCATGGATGGTGACCGTCTGGTGGGTTACGGCGTGTTGCGCCCCTGTTACCGTGGCTTCAAGATTGCGCCGCTGTTTGCCGACACGCCGGAGATTGCTGATCAGCTCTTCAGAGAACTTGCCGGGCTGGCTGTTGATCAACCGGTATTTCTGGATATTCCGGTCTGCAACAAGGCTGCTCTGGAGCTGGTGGAACGGCATCAGATGCAGAAAGTCTTTGAAACGGCCCGTGTCTACCATGGCACAGCGCCGGAACTGCCGCTGGATCAGATCTACGGTATCACCAGCTTTGAGCTGGGGTAATACTCGTACGCCGAAGTAAAAAATCTGTGGATAACGTGTCGTATGGAGTGAATTATGGGACTTTTTTCTGGTGATTCTAAAAATATCGCAACAGCTGAAATCAGAAAATTTCATGCTGACTATGGTCAGTTGCTGATTGATGGTGAGATCATTGAGGCAGGGTTTGTTGTTGCCAGAGATACGCTCCTGTTTACCAATAAACGGTTGATTGTCGTAGAGATTCAAGGGATTTCCGGCAGGCAGCTGGAATACCTCTCGATCCCCTATGGTTCTATCGTGAAGTTCAGTGTGCAGACAGGCGGAAGCTTTGATCTGAATGCAGAGTTAAAGCTGTGGATCGGTAATGAAACGGTCCCGATGGAAAAAAGGTTTACGAGTGAATTGAACGTGTATGAGGTACAGAAAATTCTTGCCAGCCACCTGCTGAAGTAAGTTTTGTGTGCTGTTGAGCCGTTAAAAGGGGAGTTGTATGCCATTTTTCATACATACTGATATTCAGCTGTACTATGAACAGCAGGGCAGCGGTCCTCCACTGCTGCTGATTGCCGGGCTGGCCTCAGACTCACAGAGCTGGCTGCCGGTGATCGAGGGATTGGCCTAACAGTACACGGTTATTGTGTTGGATAACCGTGGCGTAGGGCGTTCAAGCCAGGAGTGCATGACCGGTATCAGTCTGATGGCCGATGATTGTGCGGCCCTGATACACCACTTGGAATTGGCAAAGGTCAGTCTGGTGGGGCATTCCATGGGGGGCATGATTGCTATGGAGCTGTCACGGCAATATCCTGATCTGGTTGAACGGCTGGTGCTGGTCGCCACATCCTGCCGGAATTCTGTCCGCAATAACCTGCTGTTTCAGGATTGGGCTGTCTGGTATGAGTCCGGCCATGACCGTGCTGCCTGGTTTCGCAGCATCCTGTACTGGATCTTTACGGAACGTTTTTTTCAAAACAGTGCGATGGTGGATATGGTGTTGACCTATCTGCTCAGCTACCCATGGCCACAGTCTCCGCAGGCATTCAGACAGCAGGTGCAGGCAATTGCAGATTTTGACGCGACTCCCTGGCTGGGGCGGATTACAGTGCCAACCCTGGTGCTGGCTGGTGAGCAGGATCTGCTGATGCCGTTGGAAAATTCTGACTATCTGGCGCAGCAGTTGCCCAACGCCGTCCTGAAGGTAGTGCCGGGGGCGGCTCATTCAGTGCAGACAGAACAGCCAGAGGCGTTTGTGCAGGTTGTTGTCGATTTTTGCAAGGGAGAGGCCGATGCCTTTTGTGCATAACCGGATTCATATACTGATCTATCTCCTGTTGGCTGTTTATATGCTCATGCCGTTGCAATCTGCGGAGGCACTGGAGAAAGTTACGCTGCAGCTGAAATGGACCCATGCCTTTCAGTTTGCGGGCTATTATGCGGCAAAAGAGCAGGGCTATTACCGTGAGGCAGGTCTGGATGTCACCATATTGGAAGCAACACCGCAAACCAATCCCATACAGTCGGTGTTGGAAGGCAGAGCGCAGTATGGTGTCGGTACCAGCGGATTACTGCTGGCCCGTGGAGCAGGTACGCCGGTGGTGGTCCAGGCCGTGGTCTTTCAGCAATCCCCCTACGAGATATATGCAGCACCGCATATCCGGCAGGTTAAGGATCTGATCGGAAAACGGCTGATGCTTGAACCGCAGACAGACGAACTGATCGCCTTCCTGAAAAAGGAAGGGGTCTCTCTGGATCAACTGCAGCTGGTTCCACACAGCTTTGATGCTGCAGGCCTGATGCAGGGGCAGACAGAGGCTATCTCCGGATATGTTTCCGACGAACCCTATTATTTCAAACAGGCAAAGTATCCGTACCAGACCTTTACCCCCCGCTCGGCGGGAATTGACTTTTACGGCGACAATCTGTTTACGTCGGAACTTGAGCTGAAAAGCCATCCTGAGCGGGTAGAGGCTTTTCGTGCTGCAACCATGCGGGGCTGGCAATATGCCAAGGAACACCGTGATGATATAATCGACCTGATTCTTAGCAACTACTCCAAGAGGCATACCCGGGAGTATCTGCATCACGAGTCTGATCAGATGATTCCCCTGTTACAGCCTAATCTGATCGAGATCGGTTACATGAACTCCGGTCGCTGGCGCCATATTGCCGATACCTATGCCAGTATAGGACTGCTTCCTGCCAATTTCCCGCTGGAGGGTTTTCTCTATGAACCGCCGGCAGGAAATCTTAAACGGCTCTATCGCTACCTGGGGATGGCGCTGGCAGCAGTCTTTGTTGCGAGTTGCATTGCGATCTATATCTATCGGGTCAACCGGCGTCTGGCCCAGATAATGAAGCAGAATGAACAGGCCACGACCGCCTTGTCTGAGAGTGAAGAACTCTGGAGGACCATTGTCAAAACATCACCTGATGGTATCGCCATAGTATCAATGGAAGGGGTTGTACGACAGGTTTCTGACAGGCTGTTAACGATGTTTGGGTATGCCTCTGCTGAGGAGCTGCTGGGGCGAAATATGTTTGAATTCCTTGATCCGGCTTACCACGAAAAGGCTGCGTCACGGATAAAAATGATGTTGCATGGCACCTATACCGGTGCAGATGATTACCTGATGATCCGTAAGGATGGCAGTAGATTTTTTGTTGAAGCCAATGCAGAGATCCTGCGCGATAAAGAGGGCAATCCAAGGGAATTGTTCTTTATTGACCGGGATATAACCGAACGCAGGCGGATTGAAGCAGATTTGAGATCTTTGTCGGTGGCAATTGAGCAGAGTCCTGTGTCAGTTGTTATTACAGATCAAAATGGAACTGTTCAGTATGTAAACCCATGTTTTTCAAAGGTAACAGGGTATTCTTCAGAAGAGATAGTCGGGCAGAATCCTCGTTTGCTTAAATCGGGATTAACTGAAAAATCAGTCTATGAAGAGTTGTGGGATACGCTTGGCAAGGGTGATGCCTGGACGGGTGAGTTCAAAAATAAGCGCAAAGACGGGAAACTGTTCTGGGAGGAGGCGCATATCGCGCCGGTGTTTGATGCTGCTGGAGCGGTGCAGCAGTTTGTTGCGGTCAAGCTTGATATCACCGACCGCAAAAAGGTGGAAGAGCAGGTGACACATCTGGCGCAGTACGATTCCCTGACCGATTTGCCAAACCGGACCCTTTTTTCGGAACTCTTGCTGCAGGCGCTGGCCCTGGCTCAGCGTGAGGCTAACCGTCTGGCCCTTATGTTTGTTGATCTGGATCTCTTTAAGCCGGTGAATGATACCTATGGCCATGCCGTAGGTGATCTTTTACTGAAGCAGGTGGCCCAGCGGATGAGGGATGCTGTTCGTGCCTCAGATACCCTGGGGCGGATCGGTGGAGATGAATTTCTAGTACTGTTACCCAAGCTGGAAGGGACGGCTGATGCTGTTCTGGTTGCTGAAAAACTCCGTCTGGCACTTGAAGTTCCCTTTGACATTGAGGGCCATACCTTGCTGATATCCGCCTGCATCGGTATTGCCATTTACCCGGATCATGGCAGTGAAGAGAAGGTGCTGTTTCATCATGCCGATCTGGCAATGTACTGTGCCAAGCAAAAGGGCAGAAATGCGGTACAGGTATTTCATGACCAGATGCGAGAGGCACAGTGAACAGACCATGAAGGAGGGCTCTATGGATAGTTTTATGCAGGCTGCTATTGAAGAGGCGCGCCAGGGACTGGCAGAAGGCGGTATCCCGATTGGCGCGGTAATTGTCCATCAGGGCAGGATTATCGGGCGTGGCCATAACCGGCGGGTGCAAAAGGGAAGCGCCATTCTGCATGGCGAGATGGATGCCCTGGAGAATGCGGGGCGTCAGACTGCTGCGGTGTATCGTGAAGCAGTGTTGTACACCACCCTGTCGCCTTGCCCGATGTGCAGCGGCGCCATCCTGCTGTACGGCATCCCCAGGGTGGTGATCGGCGAGAATCGGACCTTCATGGGTGAAGAGGAACTGCTGCGCTCCCGCGGGGTGCAGGTGGATGTACTGCAGGACGAGCAGTGCATCAGCTTGATGGAACAATTTATTGCGGATAAGCCGGAACTGTGGAATGAGGATATCGGTGTATGATCAGGAAGGGACGGAAAAATATGAAGAGATTGACACTTGTTGTGATTTTGTTGGTGCTGCCATTGCTGCCTGCCCATGCAGCACCCCTTGAGTGTAATGGTCCTCGCAACGTTGCCGCTGCTTACCGTTCTGATGGCGGAGCGCAGCTGAATGCCTGTTTTGATCTTGATCGCAACACGGTTGCAGTAGGGTTGGCAGATGGCAGCCGGGTGGTGCTGCCTGCTACGGTATCCGGCTCAGGTGCCCGCTACAGTGATGGAGCCCGTACCTTTTGGGAACATAAGGGGATCGGGCGGTATTTTGTCGGAGAAAAACTGCTGTTTGAGGGTGGACCGGTTTCGACAGGGTACAAAAGCGGAGTTACATCGCAGCTTCTGGTTAAGACCAGCGTGACTGCCGATGGCAAGAAGATCGCCTATCCGGTGACCACTAACCCTGAAGTGACGGCAATGCTGGTTGAGATCGCCCCCAAGGCTGAAACCGGCTGGCACAAGCATGACGTGCCGGTCTATGCCTACATGCTGGCCGGTGAGCTTGAGGTGGTGCTGGAGGGTGGCAAACATGTTACCTACAAGTCCGGCGATGCGATTATTGAGGTGGTGGGCACCCAGCATAACGGTATCAATAAGGGGAAAGAAACGGTCAAACTGGTGGTGTTTTACACCGGCATCAAAGATCAATCACACGTGATCAGGAAGCAGGAGTAGCGCAGTATGTTGCAACCCTGTTGTCCAGGCCGTAGTCTTCGGTTGTTATTACTGGTTTTGTCGTTGCTGCTGGCCGCCTGCAGCAACCAGTCGAGTCGTTATCAGTTTACGCTTGTTCATATGAATGACACCCACTCACACCTGGAGCCGGTGGCGGTTAACCTGGCCATGCAGGGGGAGACAGTCACAGCACAGCTGGGTGGTTTCGCCCGCTTGAAGACCGTTGTTGACCAGATGCGGGCCGAGGACCGGGAACTGCTGCTGCTGCATGGCGGTGATGTGGTGCAGGGAACACTCTATTTTACCCTGTTTAATGGTCTGCCGGAGTTTGATTTTCTTAACCTGCTCGGTCTGGATGCCATGACCTTTGGCAACCATGAGTTTGATAGGGGGCCGGAAGCTATCCCGGCCTGGATCAAACGCAGCAGATTTCCCTGGCTGTCTGCCAATATTGATTTTTCTGCGGAGCCTGCCCTGGCTGGTCTGGTCAAGCCGTATCTGATCAAGGAGGTTCACGGCGAAAAGATCGCCATTATTGGTGTAACCACGGAAACTACGCCACAGACCACCATGCAGGTGGGCAAGGTGGTCTTCAACGATGCCGCAGAAAGCGTCCGTAAACAGGTTGCCGTTTTGGAAGGTATGGGCGTCAACAAGATCATCGTGCTATCACATCTTGGCTATCAGCAGGACAGGGAACTGGCTGCAAAAGTAGCCGGTATTGATATTGTGGTTGGCGGGCACAGTCATACCCTGATGGGAGACGAGTCACTTCTGTTGAAAATTGGCCTGTTGCCTGAAACCGTCTATCCAACTGAGCTGAAAGGGGCTGATGGCAAGCGGGTGCTGGTGCTGCAGGCCTGGCAGTGGGGCCATTTTCTGGGCAGGTTACAGGCAGCCTTTAGCCCGGACGGCGAGATTGAACAGTATAGCCATGCTGCTGTGATTCCGACTGGCACCAGCTTTGTCCGTAATGATCAGGTAGTACAACCCGGAACAGCTGCGTATCAGACAATTACGGCCACCCTTGAGCGTACCGGTATCGCACGCATTGTTGCAGAAGATCCACAGAGTGTGGCCATGCTTGCCCCCTACGGGCAGAAAGTGGCAGCCTATCGCACGGTTGCCATTGCAACAGCAGCAGAAGATCTGGTGCGCGGTCTGAACAGCGGTCCAGGGCCGCTGGCGGCGGATTCCATGCTGGCGGCAGTGCCCAGGGCGCAGGTGGCTATCCTGAACTACGGTGGTATCCGGCGGGATCTGCTGCGTGGTAAGATCTCTGCCGGTGACCTGCTTGAAGTCATGCCGTTTAACAATAGTCTGGTGCTGGTGGATTTGACCGGTGCTGAATTGAAACAGGCTCTGGAGGATACAGTTGCCTTTCTGATTACCAAATTTGGTAAAGATCTGTTGACCATGCCCTATGTTGCCGGGCTGCACTTTTCATTGCATATGTCAGCAGACAAGGGGGCCCGGATCACAAAGCTTCAAATTTGTACCGGTAATGGCAGGTGTAACGCTGTGGAGCCGACTGCAGTTTACCGGACAGTGGTTAATTCCTTTGTGGCAAAAGGCGGTGACGGTTTTGGCGTGATCAAGGCAACCGCCGGGTTCAAAAGCGATACCGGCATGATTGACAGTGATGCCATGCGGGATTACCTGCAAAAACTTGGCACTGTCCGCAATAGCACTGAACAGCGGATCAGCGTGCTGCCCGCTAACTGATATAAAGGAGTGAGTGACTCGTGCTGCATGGAATCTTTGGCATTACCGTTTTGCTGGGAGCTGCCTGGCTTTTAAGCGAAAACAGGCGTGTGTTGCACTGGCGTCTGATTCTGGCTGGTCTGGCCCTGCAGTTGCTGATAGCCCTGCTCATGCTTAAGTCAGCTCCGTTCAGGCAGCTGTTTATGGGCCTGAATACTGTTGTTGCAGCCTTTGAGGAGGCTACAAAGGCCGGAACTTCGTTTGTGTTCGGCTATCTGGGAGGAGGACCGCTGCCGTTTGTAGAAACAGCGCCGGGCGGCTCTTTTTCGCTGGCCTTTCAGGCCTTGCCGATGGTGCTGGTAATCGGCGCCTTGACAGCGGTTTTGTATTATTGGCGCATCCTGCCAAAAGTGGTGCAGGGATTTTCCTGGGTACTGCGTAAAACCATGGGGATTGGCGGTGCGCTTGGGGTGGCAGCTTCCGGCTGTATCTTTCTGGGGATGATTGAATCACCGCTGCTGATCCGCCCCTACCTTGTCCGTATGACCCGCAGTGAGCTGTTTGCCATGATGGCCACCGGTCTTTCCTGTATTGCCGGTACCATGCTGGTTTTGTACGCCACTGTATTACAGAGGGCGATTCCTGATGCGTTGGGGCATATCCTGACCGCCTCCATTATTCATGCCCCTGCCGCGCTGGTGATCGCCTCCATTATGGTGCCCGAGACTCGGGAACAGACGCTGGGGGGAGAACTTACCTCCTATGAGGCAACCAGTGCCATGGATGCACTGGCCAAGGGGACCTGGGATGGCCTCAAACTGCTGGTTAACATCGTGGCTATTCTGATTGTTTTTGTTGCGTTGGTAAAGTTGGCTAATATCGGCTTGGGACAGTTACCTGATGTTATGGGGGGACCGGTAACCCTGGAAAGGCTGCTGGGGATGCTGATGGCTCCTGTCGTCTGGCTGATCGGCGTACCGTGGTCTGAGGCCGGTACTGCCGGATCGCTGATGGGGATCAAGATTGTCCTGAACGAGTTTCTGGCTTACATCAAGTTTTCATCATTGCCTGAGGCGGCGTTCAGTCCCAAAACCAGAATCATTATGACCTATGCCATGTGCAGTTTTGCAAATCTGGGCAGTCTGGGCATCCTGATTGCCGGTCTTGGCAGTCTGTGCCCGGAACGACGGGATGAAATTGTAGCCATGGGGGTGAAGGCACTGGTTGCCGGTGTGCTGGCATCGCTGATGACCGGCGCGGTGGTGGGGATACTCTGAAAGCGTGAGGTCAGTCTTTTACTGAAGTCTGTTGATCGTTGCAAAAAAATGTAAAGAAATCTATGGAATCGCACAAGTTTATTGACTGTTCTGCCGAAAAGAGAAACGATATCCCTGTCTTCAGTTTGCAGATACATATCCTGTGCAATAGACGTTATCGTTTTGGCACAGATTCCAGCAATGGAAGTTACTTGGGAGGCAAGAAGCTGTGCCAGAAAAGAGTGGTGAAGGATATACCGAAGGCGCTGAGTTTCGCTTTCTGGGGAACCTTTTTGGTGCCCTGATGGCCTGTGCTGGCCTGCTGGCCGGAACGATGATGCGCGAGCGTAGTACTGACTACTGGCTTGAGGATATTGTGCCGTTGCTGCTGCTGGCGTTTACCCTGCGAGGGGTGATCAAGAGTGCAATGGAGTTGGCCAAGGATAGTATTTTCTACGAAGAGCAGAAGAAGCAGGTGCTTGAGGCCATGGCAAAACAGGAAGCAATGGCTGCTGCCATGGCAGGGGCGGAATCAGAGTTGCCAAAACTTGCAAGCAAGCCGAAGTATAGTGAGGCAGAGGTGCTTGAGGCGGTTAGTAAGCGAATTGAGCAGCAACGCGAAGAAGGACTAAAGAAGAATAAAATCATAAATCCATAACGTAAGCGGGTGGTATGACGCGACAGTCTGCATTAACATTAGAGTATTTAACAGCTATCCTTCTGGAACAAAAACTGATTACAGTTGAGCAGCGTGCCATGGTACTTGCCAAGGCCAAAGCCCAGGAAAGCCGCTTGACTGCGGGTCCGCAAGCTGGTGGTCGCCGGCTGCATCGTGGAGGCGAGGCCCCTTCTCCAGCTCAGGTGCTGGCTTCATTTAACCTTGAAACTCCGGGCGGCAACGGGCGTATTGTATCAGAAGATGCCATTACCGAAGCGCTTGCGTCCTTTTTGAATATTCCCTACCTGAAAATTGATCCGCTGAAACTTGACCTTGATGTTGTCACCTCCTATATTCCGCGTCCCTTTGCCCTGAAACATCTGATAGTACCGGTGGCTGTCCGCGATGGCGGTCTGGCAATTGCGGTAGCTGATCCGTTTAACGATCAGGTCTTGAGCGAGTTTGCAACAGCCCATCGCCTGAAGGTCACCCGGGTCCTCAGCTCTTGCACTGATATCCAGAAGATATTGCGTGAGTTTTATGGGTTCAGGGCATCAGTGCTGGCAGCGGAGGCAGAGTCCTCTGCCGTTGTCGATCTTGGTAACCTTGAACAGCTCTTCAAGATGAAGGGTGAACATGAGCTGGAGGGGAATGACCGTCATGTTATCTCTGCGGTTGATTTTTTGTTGTCGTATGCCTTTGACCAGCGTGCCAGTGATATCCATATTGAACCGAAGCGGGAAAAATGTCTGATCCGCTTTCGTCTGGATGGTCTGTTGCACAACATTCATCTGTTGCCCAAGCCGCTGCATGCTCCGATTGTCTCCAGAATCAAGATACTTTCCCGGATGGATCTGGCTGAAAAACGCCGACCTCAGGATGGCCGGATCAAAACCAGCCATAATAATAAAGAGGTGGAACTACGGGTTTCAACTGTTCCCACTGCCTTTGGTGAAAAAGTGGTCATCCGGATTTTTGATCCGGATATCCTGTTGCAGGATCTGGATTCCATCGGTTTTTATGCGAGGGAATATGCCCTGTTTAACAACTTTATCCATCGCCCAAACGGAATTATTCTGGTTACCGGCCCTACCGGATCCGGAAAGACAACGACGCTCTATTCAACATTGCGGACCCTTTCGTCGCCGGAAGTCAATATCGTTACCATTGAAGACCCGATTGAAATGGTGATGGAGGAGTTTAATCAGATTGCGGTGCAGCAGAGTGTTGGTGTCACCTTTGGTAATATCCTGCGGACTGTTCTGCGCCAGGATCCTGATATTGTCATGGTGGGTGAGATCCGTGATGAAGAAACCGCTGAAAATGCGGTGCAGGCTGCCTTGACCGGTCACCTGGTGCTATCCACCCTGCATACCAATGACTCCCCTTCATCCATTCCTCGTTTGCTTGATCTTGGGGTCCCCCCCTATCTGGTTACGGCAACGGTGGTGGGTATTATTGCACAACGTCTGTTACGCAAGGTCTGCAAGAACTGTAAGGTCCCGCGTCAGCTGTCTGTGGAGGAACGGACCTATCTGCAGCTGCCTGATGAGCATCTGACGGTTTATGAGGGGGAAGGGTGCAAGGAGTGTCGTGGTACCGGTTATAAAGGGCGTACCGGCATCTTTGAAGTGCTTGAGATGAATGAACGGACCAGGGCCATGGTTGGCGATAAGGTGGATGTTGCTGAACTTGTTCGTGCTGCTGAACAGGACGGGTTTATGTCGCTGCGTCAGCTTGCCATTAGAAAAATGCTGGAAGGTGCCACCACCTACGACGAAGTGATCTCTATTACCGGCTAGTTAACCAATAAAAAAGGCCTGCAGAAGCAGGCCTTTAAATGTTTGTTGGGTGTCGTTTACTAGCAGCCGGCAGTTTTCTGGATTGTCCTGACCACCTTGCTGTCGCTATCAAAGCGCAGACGCAGTTCATCGCCAACTCTGACCTTGCGGTCCTTAATCTTTTCCATATTGGAGTGGTCACGGACCTGTAGTACAACCGCTGCGTCAGTTTTGCGGTCTTTCATGGTCATTTCAGCGCCACCGCCAACCATCCTGATTGTGCTGACTGTGCCGACCATCTTCATCTCGCCAGCAAATGCGGTTGTTGCCAAGGTAGTAAGTGAGAACATGACAACCAGTGCGAACAGCCTTTTCATATCTTCCTCCTGTGGTTTGTCGTTGAAGCAACGAAATAGATGGTTTGTTAATGCCGGTGACTGGATACGGATAAAGTATAGTCAAAGAAATCATAACGTCAATCTTTCTGCGGCATTATTATACAAATTTAACGGTTTGTATCTGCGAATCTGGCTGCTTGTTAACTTTTGGTGATTGATCGGGTTGACAAGCCAGTCCGCTCCATGCTACCCAACCTGCCATGATTATTAACGATAGTACGTTAGACAAAATTGTCAACACAATCATAGACGGTAATCTCATCAGCTGTGAGCAGGCCTTGGTTCTGGCCGATCTGCCGCGGGAACGCCTCTCGTTACTTTTTGCTGCTGCCTCCCGCGTGCGGGAGCACCACTTCGGTAATCGCGTTTCACTCTGCGGAATCATCAACGCAAAATCAGGACTCTGTCCGGAAGATTGCGCCTTCTGCGCCCAGTCCTCCTATCATAGTACCGGTGTGGTCTGCTATCCATTGCTGGATCAGGATACCCTGCTGGCCGGAGCTCGATCGGTCGCTGAACATGGTGCTGCCTGCTACGGTATCGTGACCAGCGGTAGTGGTGTCAGCGAAGGCGACGAGCTGGAGCAGGTCTGTGCTACCATCAGGGCCATTTGTGCTGAAGGGCAAATCGCCCCCGGTGCCTCGCTGGGTACCTTGACCCGTGCTGCTGCAGAACAGCTCAAGGCAGCCGGTCTGGTGACCTACCACCATAATCTGGAGACCTCCCGCAGTTTCTTTCCGCAGATCTGCAGCACCCATGACTATGACGATGATGTTGCTACCGTTCGGCTGGCCAGGCAGGTTGGTCTGCGGGTCTGTTGCGGCGGTCTGTTCGGTCTTGGTGAGTCCATGACCCAGCGGGTTGAGCTGGCACTGACCCTGCGAGAGCTGCAGGTGGATTCGGTGCCGATCAATTTTCTGGATCCGGTACCCGGCACGCCGCTGGCGGCCATGCCACAGCTGACCCCGCTTGACTGCCTGCATACCATTGCCCTGTTTCGTCTGATCCTGCCGGATGCCCATATCACGGTTTGTGGCGGGCGGCAACGTAACCTGCGGGAGCTGCAGTCCTGGGTCTTTCTGGCTGGGGCAAGCGGGATCATGACCGGAAACTATTTAACCAAGGAAGGACGCCAGCCTGCCGATGATCTGCGGATGATTGAAGATCTGGGGCTGGTGATTGCAAAGGAGATGCTGCGATGAGTAATGGACTGTTTATCACCGGTACTGACACCGGTGTCGGTAAAACCATAGTGGCTGCCA
>NZ_JAOTRZ010000025.1 GCF_030247655.1 Trichlorobacter sp.
ACCATGTGCTTTTTGAAGAGAGTGGTCAATTTTCGGCAATAGAACTGCCAGTGGACTTTATTCCACCAGTGGAGTTGCAGGTCCTCAGGTTTTTTGAAATTAATTACATCAACGGTATCAGCATTGCTGTTCATCATTCTGTATTTGACAGAGTTGGAGGTTTTAATACAACACTGCGTAACGGCCAGGATTTTGATATGTGGTTGCGTATCAGTGCCCTGTTCAGGTCACAATATATTGATCAACACAGCTGCATCACAAGAATACACCCTGAGCAAGGCTCTTCACTTTCGGCCGATGCGGGTATATTTGATTCTGCCCGGGCTGCCCTTGATTTTCTCAATAACCACTGCTTTGAAGAACTTTTCCCGCTGCTTGATTTAGGCGATTCACGACAGGGCCTGTTTGCAATCCAGAATGTACTGAAGATTCTGGTTAATCCGCTCGCCTATATCAACAGTTGTGGATACGGGACGGCTCTGCTACTACGGATGCGAGAATGGTTGGGTACACCAGCGGGCCAACAACAACAGACATTTCTGGCAGGGGCGTCATTTTCAGGACTTATTACAAATATTCTTGACTCTGAGTTGCCAGGCAGTCTTAAACAGGCATTTGCAGAGTTGCACAGGGAGTTGGGCAACCCATATACATATCAGTGGTGTCAAGAGGCCACGTTGCTTAAGAAACATCTTGATTTTGTGGGGAGTGCCCCGGAATGTTCGCCAGATGCTGCATCGTTACGTTCCTACCTCAGCAGGAATAATTTCATCGTCTAAGGCGATTGAAACTGTTTGCTGAATTTGCTGGCGGCATCTGTTAGTGGGCTCAGGAGAACTGATTTATGCCTGACATCCTTTTCGTAACCTACGGTTGGAATGAAACCGGTGGCGGCACGATCTTTCCGCGAGTTGTCGCCGAGGCGTTGGCAGCCAGCGGTTACAGGGTGTCGGTGTTTTTTGCGTCACTGGATGACAATCCAGATTTTCCAGCCTATACGCTTCAAGAAAATTTAGAAGGCTCACTCCGGTTGTTCGGCCTGATTAATCGGCCTGCCCGCTTTACCGATCCTGATAACCCGCAGCGTGAAATATGTGATCAGGCGGTTTTGGCTGCCTTTTGCCGTGTATTGGATCAGGTCCAGCCGGATTTAGTCCATTTTCATAACTTTCATGGGTTGACCTTTGCCATTGCTGAGGAGGCTCATCATCGTGGCATCCCCTCCTGCTTTACACCCCATAACTATCACTTGATCGATCCTGAACTGTATTTGCTGAAAAACGGGCTTGATTACTGGGAAACTCTTGACCTGCTGGCTGAGTCTGATGCCGTGGCACGTAATCCTGAAAAACGTGAGGTGTACCAGCGGAGACGAGACACTGCTCTCACACTGTTGAACAGGTGGGTTGCTATGACGCTGGCTGTCTCTGATCGTCAGAAGGAACTGCTGTGCCGTTTTGGTGCAGATCCAAAGCGGATTGCCGTACTACATCAGGCGATGCCAGGTACAGATACACTCTGGGCAGACAGAACTAATGCAGATCAGGCTGAACGACCGGTTTTGCTTCCGTTACGGCTGGGCTATCTTGGTGGTGTGCTGCCGATTAAGGGCGTACATATGGCCGTGGCAGCGGTACAGGCCTTTGCAAAAGATAAAATTGAACTGCATGTCTTTGGTTTTGCGCCAGATGACTACCTTGAACAGTTACGACAGCTTGATCGAAACAGCCTCTGCCGATTCCATGGCGCGTATGATTCTGTTAATCTTACTGAAATCGCTGAAAAAATTGATATGGGGATTGTGCCGTCGCTTGTAGAAGAAAGTGCCCCGACACTGGTGCTTGCAGAATTACAGGCAATGCGACTGCCAGTATTGGCCGCTAAAATTGGTGGGATTCCTGAATTTATTTCTGACGGCGTTGATGGGCTGCTCTATCGCCATGATGATCTGCAGGAGTTGGTGTCGGCTATTAGACGCTGTGTACAAAAGCCGGATCTCATACATCAGATGCGGGATGCTCTGGTTGCTCCTGTGCAGACCTTTAGACGCTATATGACATCTCTTGAAACGGTATACGCTGCATTGCAGGACGGCAATACGCAACAGGCTGAGGCGTTTTCATGCCGGGCACTAAAGCGGGGGGCCGCACTTTCAAAAAACTTGTCAGATTCAGTCGGCATACTCTGGCAAGGCGGCCTGTTTGTCCATCATTCGCTGGCGTTGGTCAATCGTGAGCTTTGCCTGCAGCTCCTCGAAAAAGGCCACACTATCTCGTTTGAATCCATCGTTCCTGATCAGTTTGGACCTGGAGATGATCCCCGCCTGAACAGGCTGGCAACAATCCGTAATCTGCCGATCAAACAGCCGGATGTGACGGTACGTCACTTCTGGCCGCCTGATTTCAGTCGGCCTGTTACTGGTAAGCTGGTAGTAATTCAGCCCTGGGAGTACGGCAGTATCCCGTCTGCCTGGGTTGAGCCTATCAATCAACAGGTAGATCAGCTTTGGGTCCCCAGTCATTTTGTCCGTGACTGTTACATAAAAGGTGGCGTAGCTGCTGATAAGGTGCAGGTGGTACCGAACGGTGTGGCTACCGACCGTTTTAATCCGCAGATTGCACCAATGAAGCTGCCGACCTCGAAAGGTTTCAGATTTTTGTTCGTCGGAGGAACAATCAACCGCAAGGGGATTGATCTGTTGCTGGCTGCCTATGCCGGGGCCTTTACTGCAGATGATGATGTTTGTCTGGTGATCAAGGAGATGGGCAGTAACAGTATCTATCAGGGGCAGACCGCACAGGAGATGATCGCTGGATTCCGGCAGGTTTCACGGCACCCTGAACTGCTTTATCTGCAGGATGATGTTCCTGATCGCCAGATGCTGGCACTCTACAGAGCCTGTCAGTGTCTGGTGCATCCCTATCGGGGCGAAGGGTTTGGTCTGCCGATTGCCGAGGCCATGGCCTGTGGTCTGGCGCCGATTGTAACCGGTTACGGCGCCGCCCTTGATTTCTGCCCGCCTGAAATCGCCTGGTTGATACCGGCGGTTGAACAGCGTCTGCCTGAAAAGCGGATCAGCAATCTGGAGACGGTTGATTATCCCTGGCTGGCAGAGCCTGATCTTGACGCGTTGATGTTGCTGTTACGTCACGCCTATACCAATCAGGATGAGGTTGTCAGCCGTGGTCGTGCAGCAGCAGGACATATCCAGAGGCATTTTAGTTGGCACCAGGCTGCTGAGGTTGCAGAGGCATGTCTGCAAAGACTGGTTACTTCTGTTGTCAACACTCCCGCCCAGGCATCTGACGAACCGCCCGTGCTAGCGGAATCAGCGTTGGTGCTGCAGCATCAGCAGCAAACGTGCATCATGGCGCGTAAGCTTGCTGCTGGTGGTGATCTGGATACGGCTGTGCAACTACTGCTAGAACAGGGGATCAGGCTGGACAGTACCGTTGCAGAACCGTATTGCGTGCTGGCCGAGCTTCTGCTGGACGCAGAACGCTATCAGGACGCACGGGAAGTCGTCGCCGAGATGCCGAGCAGTGTTGATTCTGACTATCGCTATGAACTTGAAGTGATTTCTGCCTGTGCTTTGGGGGACGATGAACAGACGTTGCAACTGGCTCAGAAGGTGGTTTCAAGGCCACGGGTGCAGGTGGCTCTGGGAACTATAGCAGCGCGGAGAGGTGCTCTGGCTGATGCTGAACAGTGCTTCCGGCAGGCGTTGGCACAAGACCCTGGCTGCGCTTCTGCCTTACTTTCCCTGGGGATGCTGTTCTGGGGGCAGGGGCAGCTTCAGCAGGCCTGGCAGGCTGTAAAGCAGGCTGTCGGCGCTGATCTGCTGCAAAAAAGAGGCATGGCGATGCTGTCTGATATGGCGCATCGTTTAGACCGGCTGCCGGAGGCTGTTGATCTGCTTGGTCAGGTGGTTAGGCAATATCCTGCGTATCGCATTCCGGCACACTATTATGCCTTATTGTTGGCAGGCGATGGACAACAGGCTGGCGCGCTTGCAGCGGTTGAAGCGTTTCTGGCTACGTTTGGTATGGATGAGGAGTTGCTGGAATTGGGGCTCGAACTGCGACGCAAGCAAGGCCCCAAGTTGCTGACAGCGGCACCACAAAGGCCCACGGTCTCGCTTTGTATGATCGTTAAGAATGAAGAATCGTTTCTGGCTCAGTGTCTACACAGTGTTAAGGCGGTGGCAGATGAATTGCTGCTGTTAGATACCGGCAGCAGTGACCGTACCGTGGCAATTGCCACCGTGTTCGGGGCTCGGGTCGGTACGTTTGATTGGACCGGCAGTTTCTCTGAGGCCCGCAATGCGGTATTGGAACAGGCTAAAGGTGATTGGATCCTGACTATGGATGCCGATGAGCAGATCTCCCCGCAGGACCATCAGGCCCTGTCAACAACGCTTCAGCAATCTGCGCCAACTGATGCCTGGAGCGTGTTGATTCGTACCTACAGTAACCGAGTGCAGGTACAGGGGTGGACTGCAAATGATGACAGCTATCCCGATGAAGAACAGGCGGATGGCTGGTATCCTGCATCCAGGGTCCGCCTATTTCCCAATTATCCCGGCATCCGCTATGAAGGCACGGTGCATGAGCTGCTTGAGTCATCCCTGCGGAGACGCGGTTTTGCGATCCATACAGCTCCGTTTGTGGTCCATCACTATGCCGAGGTCGCGGGCCTGCCGGAAAACCTGCGCGCAAAGCAGTTGCGCTACTATGATCTGGGCAAGCAGAAGCTTCTTGAACAACCAGAGAACATCGCGGCACTGTTTGAGTTGGCAGTGCAGGCCGGAGAGCTGGAGTTGTATGAAGACGCGCTCAAGCTGTGGGACCGGTTGCTTGCCCGCTGTCCGGGGCAGTTGGACGCCCTGTTCAATAAGGGACATGTGTTGATGGCATTGCGGCGGTATCAGGAGGCGTTACAGGTTTCAAGGTATGTACTTGATCAGGATTCCAGCAAGCGTGAGGCGGCTTTTAACTATGGTACCTGCGAGTTATATGTGGGTGATCCGGAAAAGGCCTATACCGTTGTTGCGGCACAGCTCGCCAAAGATCGCAGCTACCCACTGCTGCTTGCCCTGCAGGCTGTGCTTGGTCTGGCAACGGGCAGAATCGCCGAGGCCTGTTGCTGCTACGCTGAATTACTGACAAAGCAGTATGATATTCAAGGCTACCTTGAAAGCAGGCTTGCCGTGTTGCAGGAACTTGAACGTCATGAGCTTGTGCAGGCCGTCAGAACTGCCGCGCAAACGGCTCGCATAGCACTACAGCCATGAATATTCAACTGATCACGTTCTGGTATAACGAAGCCTTTCTGGCTCCCTTCTTTCTGAATCACTACGCATGGGTTGACCGGATTCATATCATTCTTGATGACGATACCGATGACCAGACTGAGACCGTTGCGGCACGTTATCCCAATGTTTCAGTCGAACGGTTCAGGTTTCCGGATAAGATGGATGACATCATCAAATCTGCGGTTATCAGTAGCAAATATCAGACCCTGACCGATGCTGAGTATGTACTGGTGGTTGATTCCGATGAGTTTATCTTTCCCTGGGAGCCTACTGATCCGGTCAGAGCACATCTGCAGCAGACAAGCCAGGACATCTACTTCGTTAACCTCTGGCAGATCTATCAGCATGAAACTGATCGGCCCCTTGATCCGGCACTGCCGGTCTGGCAGCAGAGGTGCCACGGTGATCCGGATATGGAAAGCGTTGCTAATAGTGCCTACCTGAAGCCGATTGTGGTACGGGGAGGGCTGGATCTGTTCTGGGGGATCGGCAATCATTATGTGGTCCATAACGGGATCAAACTGGAATGGAGCAGCAGGGAGCTGAAAGACAGTCTGCCTTACAGCGTGGCCAGCGAGCGCAGCCTGATGCTGCAGGGAGCGCACTGGCGTTTGCCGGACCTTGAGCAAAGCATTACGCGCAGAATAGTGCATCGAAAACTGAGGCAGTCTCAGGTTAACCTTGATCGAGGCTTGACAGCTCATCACCATGAGGTAACCGAGGAAAGCATCAGGCAGGAATTTGAAGTGCACAAGCACGATCCGATTGTTTTTGCCTCCTGCACAGGAACGGTAATGCAATCTGAGCAGATTTCTCTGCCACTGCTGCAACTGGCTGGAGAGTACCTTGCGGAAGGGTCACGACTGGCTGCATCAGGTGATTACTTCCGGGCTATTTCGTTGTATCAGCGTTGCCTCCATCTGGTTCCCCAACTTGCAGAGGCACATCACGGGCTGGCCTGGTGTCTGGGGGCTTCGGGGCAATACCAAGAGGTTGTGAGACTGCTTGTCCCGTTGCTGGAAAAACAGCCGGAACTGTCTACGTCACGGCTGCTGCTGGCCAAGGCCTGGCTGAAGTTGGGAGATGGTGAACAGGCGTTGCAGGAGCTTGAACCATTACTTTGTAACCAGCCGGATTCGTTTGAACTGCTCCGGTGCAAGGCAGAGGCGTTGTACCGTCTGCAGCGCTATGACCAGGCTCGTCGTCTTGCAGAATTGTTGCTGCAACAGATACCGGATGACTATGGCTGTCAGCTTCTGCTGGCAGGGATTGAACGGACCGAGTCACCAGAACGCTCACTGCAACTCTACCAGCGTCTGATTGAGCAGTACCCGGAACATGCTGAACTGCGTCTGTATCAGGCGACGCTGCTGCTCGTGTTGGGGCAGTTTGAGCAGGGCTGGCCGGCATTTGAGCATCGTATTCCATCCTTGCAGATATCTTCTGATATTACGGCGTTTCCACGCTGGCATAATGGTTTGTCACTGGCAGGCAGGGCAATCGTAGTGGTTGCGGAACAGGGACATGGCGATGCAATCCAGTTTGTCCGCTATCTGCCACTGCTTGCCGCTCAGGGGGCGCGGGTAATGCTGCTCTGTCACAATGACCAGATCCGGTCGTTGCTGGCAGGTGTTGCAGGGGTTAGTGCTGCTGTAATTCCCAAAGAACCGTTGCCGTTTATACCAGACTATCACTGTCCGTTGCTTTCACTGCCGTTTGAATTTTCAACCAGGCTCGACACGGTCCCTGTCCCATCCGGCTATCTGCAGCCTGATCCTGCCAAACAGCAGGTCTGGCAACAGCGGTTGGCTACTCTTAATGGACTGAAGGTGGGCATAGTCTGGGCCGGTAATCGTGCCCAGGCCGACAATCGTTATCGTTCAGTGCCATTTGAACAACTACATGAACTGCTGCAGCTGTCAGGGGTCAGTTTTATCTCGTTACAGGTGGGGCCCGATGCCCTGAAATATCAGCCGGATTGTACTGCTTTGCCGCTAATCGATTGGACGGATGAACTGCACGATTTTACCGATACGGCGGCGCTGGTGGCCTCCCTTGATCTGGTGATCTCGATCTGCTCTTCAGTCACCCATCTGACCGGTGCACTGGGTATGCCGGTCTGGGTCATGCTGCAGTATGATGCTGACTGGCGCTGGCTGAGGGCTCGTGATGACAGTCCCTGGTATCGTTCGGCACACCTGTTTCGACAGGCACAACCGGGAGATTGGGGTGGCGTACTACAGCAGATAGCAGCAAGCCTGACGCGACTGACAGAACGTCACAGGGGGCAGCAGCTGCAGCCAGACAACAGCAACAGCTATGCGCTGGGGGTGAAGTTTTTTGAACAGGGCGATCTTGATAAGGCCGAACAGCAGTTTCGTCTTGCACTGGGGGGGACTGATCTGCAGAGTGAGGTGCTGAACGCTCTGGCAACTATTGCAGATCAACGTGGGATGCTGGAGCAATCAGCAGCGCTGTATCGTCAGGCCGTTTCAGCAGATCCGCAGAACCTGATTGCACGTTTTAACCTTGCCAATACTTTGCGCAGACAGGGTGATCAGGCACAGGCAGAACAGCTCTATGGCCAGGTGTTAGAGCAGGATGCCAGCTTCAACCCTGCCTGGGCTGGATTGGGTAACCTGCTGTTATCGTTGGGGCGGTCAGAGGAGGCGAGACGCTGTCTGGAGCAGGCCTTGCTGCATCAGCCGGACTACCCGGATGCACTCTGTGATCTGGCTATTCTACAGCACCAGCAGGGAGAGACTGCGACAGCAGAGGCCACCTTGCGCAAGGCGGTTGCAGTAGATCCAGCCCATATAGCGGCTTTGAACCAGCTGGGGATGCTGCTGCTGCGTGCCAACCGGCTGCAAGAGGCAGAGGAGATATTGCTGCAGGCAGTTAGCCAACGGCCTGATTACTGGCAGGCGGTTAATAATCTGGGGGTACTTTACCATTGGAGTGGCAGGTTGCAGGAGGCCGAAGCCTGTCAACGTCGCTTTATTGCTGCATGCCCTGACAACGGTACTCCGCATTACAACCTGGCTCTGGCGCTGCTGTCCCAAGGACGCCTTCTTGAGGGATGGCAGGAATACGAGTGGCGTTTCAGCAAGGATGACCCGGTCCCCCGACGTCATCAGCAACTGTTGCGCTGGGATGGCGCTTCACTGGCTGGACAACAGATTCTGATCCATGCTGAACAGGGGTATGGTGATACGATCCAGTTTGCACGTTATCTGCCATTACTGGTCCAGCAGGGGGCGAGGATTGTACTTGAGTGTCAGGATCGGGTCATTGCCCCGCTGTTTTACCAGATGGCCGGGATAGAGCTGGTGACAAGCCGTGGAGAACCGCTGCCAGAGCTTAAATTGGAGTGCCCATTGTTGAGTCTGCCGTCGTTGCTGGGGCAGGCTGCAGCACAAGAACCGGTCAGCACTAACTACCTTGTTGCAGACGCGTTGCTGGTGCAGCAGTGGCAACGGCGTTTGGCTGGGGTGAGCGGCTATCGGGTCGGGTTGGTCTGGTCCGGCCGCAGGGGGCAGGATAATAACCACAACCGTATGATACCGCCTGAGCTGATTGCGCGACTTGGCGCTGTTAGCGGGGTATCGTTTGTTAATCTGTTGGTGGGAATTGATGATCCAGTTGCTGACCAGGCACTTTCTCCGCTTAACATGTACGATGCCCGGCCATATCTGAAAGACTTTGCCGAGAGTGCGGCCCTGCTATCCTGCCTGGATCTGCTGATATCGGTGGATACCGCCACTGCCCATCTGGCCGGTGCACTGGGTAAAGAGGCCTGGGTCATGATCCCGTACAATGCAGACTGGCGCTGGACCTTTGGCCTGCCCGATTGCCCGCTCTATCCTTCAGTGCAACTCTATCGGCAGAATCAGCCGTTTGTGTGGGAACCGGTTGTGGATGCGGTCTGCGCTGATCTGCAAGAACGTGTGACCAGCCAACCCGCTGCCAAAGATACTCTGCTTGCAACGGCCCGCCTGGCGCGGGACAGGTATGATTGGGATTCGGCAGCGGCGACGTACCGCATGATTCTGGAACTGGAGCAGGATAATCTGGAGGCATTAAGCGCTATCGGAGCCTGCCTGCAGATGCAGAATCGTCATGATGAGGCTGTGGTGTGGTATAAGACCGCCCTGCAACGCCAGCAGGACGATCCGGCATTGCACGGTAACTATGCCCTGGCTCTATTAACGGCTGGTCAGTACCAACAAGGATGGCAGGAACTGCAGTGGCGTAAAAAACTGATCAAGGAAACGCTTCCGCCAGTACCGTTTTTGACACCTGAGAATGTGGACCAAGTCGCCGGCAAGAGAGTGCTGTTGCATGCAGAGCAAGGCTTTGGCGATACGCTCCAGATGCTGCGCTATCTGCCGTTGCTGGCTGCATGTGGCGCTGAAATAGTCATAACAGTGCCAATACCATTGGTGCGTCTGATTGCAGCGCAGCCAGCCGTCAGGCAGGTTATACCTCACGGCGACCTTCTGCCCGCTGTCGATTGTCAGGCGCTGCTGCAGGATCTGCCCTGGCTGTTCGCTACAACAGTAGCAACCATTCCTGCTGAAGTTCCGTACCTTCGTGTTCCAGAACACCTTTGTGCCATTTGGAAAAAGCGGGTTGATGTCCAAACCGGGCTCAAGGTCGGGCTGGCCTGGGCCTGTGGCGGGGGAGATCAGCGCAATCGCAGATTGCGTTCCATGCAATTTAACGATCTTGCTCGGTTACTGGAACTTTCGCAGGTCCAGTTTTACAGTCTGCAGGTCGGGTCAGATGCCTTGACTGATCAGCAGCGGTCCCAGTACGACAATTTGCATGATTTGACCCACCTGATCACTGACTTTGCAGATACAGCAGCCCTGATTCTGGCGCTTGACTCTATGATAACCGTTGATACGGCTGTGGCCCACCTGGCCGGGGCACTGGGCAAACCGATACTTCTGTTGTTGCCTTCTTTCAGGGAATGGCGTTGGGTGGTTCAGGGGTGCCGGGCGCTATGGTATCCGACAATTGAAGTGATTGATGGTGCTGTTGTCCAAAGAGATTGGCAACCCCAAATATTGCACGCCACAGAACGACTGGAGAGGCTGATACAAAGCTCAGCTGATCTGTCGCAGAACAGTTGCAGGCTGTGCGGTTCTGTTGCAGTACGATGCTATGCTGACCAGCGTTCTTTTTATTTCTGCTCTCATTGTGGCCTGATATCAACCGTCTGTCCGTTGTCAGATGCAGAGATGGAGACGCATTATCGGGGGCAGCATGATACTGAATTTGATCACAGCGGCTATGCAAACAGTATTCTTGAATTGACCAAAGGTTATGCTTCAGTTTCCCGGATTCTTGATTATGGTTCTGGTTCCGGCAGGCTGGCTAAGGCATTCAGGACCATGGGATATGAGGTTGACTGCTATGAACCTATGGATGACGGCAGTTTTGATGCTTCCAGCTTTGCAGGAGGCTATGATCTGGTTGTAGCTAACGAGGTGCTTGAACATATTTCTGATGTTTTGGGAGTGTTGGATAATCTCTATAATGCCTGCAGGTTAGGGGGCGTCGTTTTTATTGCAACGCTAACGACTGATAAAATTGTAAACAATTCTGAGCAGTTTGCCGATCTGTTCAGGAGGTGGTGGTACAAGGATGATCTCACCCACGTGTCTTTTTTTTGCCGGAATTCCTTTGACTATATCTGTAGCCAGGCAGACAGGTATGCATTCAGGATCGTTGGTTTTGGCCCAAGTGGAGTCTTGCTACAGAAGTTGTAATTATTAATGTGGTGAAAACCCTAGGTTTAGACTGCTTACTAGGTGAAAGGCAAAAGTGAATTGTCTGTCAAAACAAGAGATTATCAATATCGCTCTTCAACCTCCTGAACCGGAAGAACTACCGTTATTGGCAGCAGTTTCAGCCATAGACAGCTTGATACAAGCACAGGAGGTGCTGGCACTTTATCGTCTCTGCCGGATGTTGCCGGATAACGCTAAAATTCTTGAGATCGGTTCGTTTAACGGATCATCCGCCATGGTAATGGGGCATGCAATTAAAGAACGTGAAATCAAACTTTTTTGCATTGATCCATGGCATGACTACCTTGGTCAGGAAGATTTTGTTGGTTTTAACCAAGCGCGGATTGCAGATGGCAGCAAGATTATGCAGGAGTTTGTTAAAAACACCTCTTTTCTGGGCACACAACTGAAGATGCTGCGCGGTTTTTCTGCTGATTTTGCAACCATGCTTGCAGGCCAGGAGTTTGATCTGATCTTTATTGACGGTGCTCATGACTATGGTTCTGTTCGTGCGGATATTATGATCGGGCTGTCTGCACTTAAGCCTGGTGGGCTTTTAACTGGCCATGACTTTCACAGTTGCGGGCACGGGGTGCGGCAGGCGGTCAATAGCATGCTTGGGTTGTCTCCGACAATCAGCAATAAGGGCGTTATTGAGCAAACCTACATCTGGTTTGCTCAGCTGGATCAACCTGGCTATGAGCATGCCATACTGGAAATTGAAGATCTTTACGCTGCTGGTGATTTGCAGGCAGCACTGACATTGGCACTCAAGTCGGCGAGGATATATAAGACAGAGGAGCTGGTCGGGATGATAGCAACTCTGAAACAGGAGTTGCACAGATGAATCTTGCCCAGAGATATCTCGATATCATGAAAAAGTGTCTGTCCTTTACCCTGTGGAAGGAACCACTCATACCGTTTGATTATCTGCAAAAGAATAATCTGCTTGAAGCAGCCCAGTTGAATGTACCCCAAGGGCAGTTGGGGCAGGTACGCGAGCTGGGCCATGAATTGAGTAAAGTCGGATTGGAACTGGCGGTTAATTTTGATCCTGACGATGATCTTCGTCAGAATGGTGGCTATTGGCCCTATTACGCAGATACTATGATTGGGCTAAAACGCCTTGATAACATTCAATTTTGTATGGAATATGTACTCAACCATCAGATACCCGGTGATTTTATCGAAACCGGTGTCTGGCGAGGAGGAGCCTGCATATTCATGCGGGCGGTGCTGGAAGCCTACGGTATAAAAGATAGAATGGTATATGTGGCGGATTCTTTTAAGGGACTTCCCCCCCCGGAAACAGGCGGTTATACGCAGGATCGAGGAGATATTCTGCATAGCTACGGATATCTGGCTGTCAGTAAAAATGACGTTCAAAAGCGATTTTATGAATATGGGCTGCTGGATAAGCAGGTTGCATTTCTGGAGGGCTGGTTCAGCGAGACGCTACCCTCTGCCCCAATTACAAAGTTGAGTGTTCTACGCCTTGACGGAGATATGTATGCATCAACAATGGACGTTTTGACTAGTCTGTATGAAAAACTTTCAGATGGCGGATTTTGCATTGTTGATGATTACACACTTGAAGGCTGCCGCAAGGCGATTGAGGATTTCAGGGCTTCCTTGGGGATAAGCTCACCCCTTGTACCGATTGATCCTTATAGTGTGTATTGGCAAAAAGGTGTTTTTTAGTCCGTGTGTTTGCTGTTTGCGGAGGTAAACCTCCGTGAGAACCAGGGGTTGTTGTAATGATCAATTTTATTAATCCGCGCAGCTCGTTTCTTGATGATGAAGCGGTAATGCCGCCACTGGGTATCATGTATCTCTCAGGAATGTTGAGGTCTCGTGGCGTAGAGTCCCGGATTGTTGATTTGGGGCTGGGCGACGAACTGCCTGACGGGGAGCTGTTTGTTACCGGCACTACCCCGCAACTGGCCGAGATGCTGAAGTTGAGGCGTGATGCCTATACGGTGGCTGGCGGTCCCCATGCCTCTATTTCTCCACAGGAGTTAAGCGGGATATATAGCCTTGTGGTGAGCGGTGAAGGTGAAGAGCTGATTGAGCATATTGTGAAGACGCGGCCAGAAGGGATGCTGCAGGCAAAGCGGGTTAGAAATCTTGATGCCCTGCCGTTTCCTGATCGGACCAATGCTCACCGTTACCATTACCGGATCAATGACAGGCCCGCCACCACGATGATCTCTTCCAGAGGCTGCAACGGCAAATGCTCCTTTTGCTGCAAGGCTGTCATGGATAAAGGAATCTTTCTGCGGTCTGCGGAAAATGTGCTGGCTGAAATAGATGAGATCAAACGTTTGGGGTATGGTGCGGTCATGTTTTACGACGATACGATCGCCATCAACAGAAAACGTCTGGTCTCCATCTGCAGCGGTATGGAAAAAATGGATATGCAGTTTCGTTGTTTTGTCCGTTCGGATCAGGTGGATCAAGAGTTGTTTGCCAGAATGGCCCAGGCAGGTTGTCATGAGGTGTTGATCGGGGTGGAGAGTGGCAGTCAGCAGTTGCTGAATATCATTAATAAACAGGAAACGGTTGAACAGAACCGTAATGCGATCCTCTGGGCAAAACAGCAGGGGATACGGGTCAAGGCGCTGATGATGGTCGGACTGCCTGGTGAAACCTGGGAGACCGTTGAAGAGTCGCGCAGGTTTATTTTGGAAACAGCGCCGGATGTGCTGGATGTAACAATCCTGACGGTTTACAGAGGAACTGATATTCATCAGCATCCTGAACGGTATGATATCGCTTTTGGCGATGCCAGCTGGTACAAAGGACGTGCTGGAGAGTACCGTAGCACAGTCTCTACTTCAGCACTCAGTGAGCAGGATGTCGTCTCCGCACGGGAACTGCTTTGGAACACCCATCTTGGGCTTGCAAAGCTGCCTTAGTCTTCTGGAAGGGTCACATTACTATGGTTGGAACCCTACGCCGTAAACCACATGTCTGGCTGGCCTATGTCTCGTATCCAGTAACAACAGCGGTATATCTGGAGCGAGCGTTACGCAAGGTTTGCCGGGTTACTACCATAGGCCCGAGGCTGGCGGATGAAATGATTGGAGTCTGGTCGTTGGAAAACATGAAGCTTCCGGTTCTGCCCCATGATATTCAGACCGATGCCACACCAGATATGCTGCAGATATGGGAACAGACGGCCCCGCAGGACCGGCCGGACATCTATCTCTGGGTTGAATCGGTTAGTGGGCACTTTCCTCGCAATATTAAATGCTTACCATGCCTTAAGGCCTGCTGCCTGATTGATATGCATATCAATCTTGAGTTGCACCGTGATTTTGCCGGGCAGTTTGACCATGCCTTTGTGGTACATCGGCAGTATGTAGACAAGGTGGGGCAGCTGGGGCCGCTAAGTCACTGGCTACCGGTTGCCTGTGACCCGGAGATTCACCGTGGAGATACCGGTGAGAAACGGTATGAGATCGGTTTTGTTGGCAGCGTCGCTGCCGGTACCCGGCGTGACATTTTATTGAGGCAGCTTGATGCAGCGTTGCCACTGCATGTGGAGCGTTGCTTCTGGGATGATATGGCCGCGGTGTTTGCTGCATCTAAAATGGTTTTTAACAGCAGTTTTAACCACGACCTAAACATGCGATTTTTTGAGGTGCTCTCGGTTGGCAGTCTGTTGCTGTCAGATATGGCTGGCGACAGTGGACAGGCAGAGCTGTTTGTGGCAGGTGAAGATTATGCGCGGTATCAGGACGAAACGTTGTGCGATGTTGCACGCTTTTATCTGAAGCACGGCCATCTTGCCGAGCAGATAGGACAATGGGGCAGGTTGCTGGTACATGGTGCCCACACCTATGATCATCGGGTGCAGGATTTACTGGCGGTTGTAACAGGGCGAAAAGCGGATACCTGGAGTGCTGCCGAACTGCGCAGCCAATCAGTACGTGCAGCACTCCAGGTGCTGCGAGGTCAAGGGAGTTGACGGGCCGTCGGCCCTATACGGTCTGGCTTGGCTATGTAGCCAACCCGGTTACCACAGCGGTTTACCTTGAGCGTGCACTGCGCAAACTGTGCCGAGTCATTACGGTCGGCCCCACCATGCCGCTTGAAATGTGCAATGCGATGGGAATACAACATCCACTAGTTCCGCTGGATATTGAGACATCATTCATGCCGGATATGCAGGCCTTGCTGGCTGCTCTACCCAAGGAGGACCATCCTGATCTGTATCTCTGGGTGGATTCGGTCGGCCGGTTCAGTCATCTGCCGCAGCACCTGGAAGCACTCCCCTGTCCCACGGCCTGTTATCTGATCGATGCTCATTTTAATCCCGAGTATTACTGGCAGTATGCAGCAGCCTTTGATTATCTGTTTGTTGCCCAGTTGCATGTGCTGGACTTTTTCCGGGCGCAGCATCGTCAATCCTATTGGCTGCCGCTTGCCTGTGATCCTGATCTGCACCGTGATCATGGCATTTCGAGAATGTACCCGGTCGGGTTTGTGGGTGGCATGAACAACAATCGGGAACGATTGCTGACCAAGGTCGTCGGCGTTGCGCCGGTACAGTATGAACGTTGTTATCTTGAGGATATGGCCCGTCTGTTCTCCGCGTCAAAGATCGGATTCAACCATGCCTCGTTGGATGATCTGAATATGCGCTTCTTTGAACTTCCATCCACCGGCGCTCTGCAGCTGTTCAGTCAGACGGTCGGTAGCGGCCAGCAGCTGCTGTTTAAAGACGGTGAAGAGATCGTTATTTATTCGGAGGAAAACCTGGCGGAGCTGGTGAGCTATTATCTGGAGCACGACAGCTTGCGTGAGCAGATTGCACAGCGAGCCAAGCTGATGGTACATACCGCTCATACCTATGACCATCGTGTGGAGGATCTGCTTTCCATTGTTTTTGACAACAAGCAGGACAGCTTTTCACCGGATGAGTTGCGTTCACGTTCGCTTCAGTTTGAGCAAACAGACCGGGACGCTCAGAGGGGCGAGTGTGGCACTATAAACCTGTCAGATGGTCATCCCCCACAGGGACAGCCGTTTTTCAGGTGTATCGTCTCCAATCGAGGATACAGTGACTGGCCTTCCTGGTTGATGGTTTATGAATGGGAGGATTTACTGGCCAGGGTGCTTGGTGTCTCTGTGTTGAGTTATGATGCATGGGAAGTATCCAGGGGCAGAGGTGATCACGCAACGGGATATGAACTTTGTTTTCTGCAGCTTGCCGCATCTCTTGACCGATTCCCCCATGATGGCCGGTTTGTGCCGGTTGTTATGGATGTCTGGCGCAAGGATATAGAGCATTTTATTCAGCAGATAGCACAACTGGAGCTGGTGTTCGTTACCAGTCTGGAGGCATTCAGGATTTTGCAGGGCAGGGGATGTCGGCAGGTGGCCTATCTGCCCTATTCGTTTCCTGATCAGTATCTGCTGGAAGAACTGCCTGAAAAGGATGTCGATATCATTCAGTTTGGTAGAACCAATCCGGTTCTTGACGATTATATGCGGCGGTTGCTGCAACGCTTCCCGCTTCTTAACTATGTCACCACGGAGCATCATCAGGGTGCTCTTTTTTTCCATTCTTCACGGTTCGGGCTGCTGAATGCCAGTGATACCAGGAGCAAATTCATAACAATGCTGCGACGTAGTTCAATCAGTCTCGTCTCAACAGCGGGCATGGACGGTTCACGGGATACCGGAGGTTTCGATCCGGTAAGTCCTCGATTTTACGAAAGCCTAGGTTGCTTTTGCCGGTTGATTGGCCGCTTTCCCGAGACTGAGGAATTTGAACTGCTGGGTATGAATACATTTGCGGAAAGGGTAGATTCCTATCAGCAGTTTGAGCGGTTGGTTACCGGATACCTTGGTAGGGCGTTTGACAGGAAACAGGAATATCAGGCATTTCTAAGACAACACACAACGAGTGCGCGGGCAGTGCTCCTTGAAAATGCGCTGCACAGAGTACGCGGAGTGCGTGCAGATAGCCTGGGAGGACGGCAATGAATCAGGCAGATGCCGGGATCAGGCAGCATATTGATCTTGTGCTGGAGGCGATAGCGGCTCAGGTGGTTGATACGAACCGTGATCCTTTTGACATCAATGTTATGCATAGAACTGCCTGTGATCTGATTGCATTTTATGAGCGTTATTGGGGGCTGTCAGACCTGTCCGGCTACAGCCGGGTTATTGCAGGGTGTGCAGACCTGGCGGAGTCACTGGCCTGTACCGCATTGATGCTGCGTTATAAGCGCCAGTTCGATGCTGCCGTCTCAGTGCTGGATATCGCGTATGAGCTGGCTCCGACATGCCTGCATTACCTTACTCTGAAGGCTGATATACTACGAGAAAAAGGTGCAATAGATGCTGCCAGGGCGGTATGTGAGCAGGTGCGAGAGATTGATCCGAATCTCTCCGAGCTTCCGCTTGTGCTTTCACAGTGTGATGTCGGTGAACAGTTGGGGCCGTTTGAAGAGTATTATACCCTGTTGCAGATTGCGCATCGGGTGCGTCGTCCATCGGTCTATCTGGAGATCGGTGTTTCAAGTGGCAAGTCCCTGGCGCTTGCCGGGGCAGAGACGGTTGCCATTGGCATAGATCCGGTTACTGCCGTACCCGGAAATCTGGTGTTTGTGTCACCAGAAAACAGTCCCAAACTGTTCAGGATGACCAGTGATCAATTTTTTGAGAGTGCTGATCCAAGAGCTGTGATGGGACAAGCCTACTTTGATATGGCGTTTATTGATGGTCTGCACCTGTTTGAGCAGGTTCTGCGGGATTTGATCAACCTTGAAAAATATGCAGATCCTGATTCAATCGTCTTTATCCATGACTGTTTGCCGGTTAATGCCTTTATTGCAGAGCGGGTCAGGCAGTCGGTGTTCTGGATCGGTGATGTCTGGAAGATTATCCCCTGTTTAAAGGAGATGAGGCCGGATCTTGAGATTGTTACCTTTCCAGCTCAACCATCGGGTTTGGCTCTGATTCGGAACTTCGATCCGTCCTCAACGGTGCTGGAGCGTCATTTTGACTCCATTGTCGAGCATTATCGGCAGACCTGCTTGCCGGATCATAGAGAAGCGGTGTTTAATCTGCTGAACGTGCAGGCAACAACCGAGACGGTTTTTTTTACCAGTAAAATTGCTTTGCGGTATGGCACCATGGAGACCGTCCGCTGCTGTTCAGAAACACCAAGGAGCACGTTATGATTGTAGCCATGCCTACCGGCGTTGCCCATGGTTGGGGAATTGCCGGACAACATATCTGGGAAGAGGTCGCCCATCTGCTGCCTGTACCCGGTGTAACCCTGCACAGCATGAAAAATCCCGATTTCTCTCCGACTTTTTCCGATGCCTGGAACAGGATCAATATAGGTTACTGCTTTTTTGAGAATGATATTGAGGCCTATCGTCACATGGAGCAGGCAGCCGCAGAGTGGGACTATATTGTTGCTGGATCAAGCTGGTGTGAATATCATCTGCGTCTTGGTGGCGTGCAGCAGACCTCAACCATTTTGCAGGGTATTGATCCTGCTGATTTTTATCCCGGTATGCCGCGGCAGGATGATGGCCGTTTTATTGTCTTTTCCGGCGGTAAATTTGAGCTCCGTAAGTCACAGGATGTCGTTATTGCCGCAACAAAAGTAATGATGGAGCGGCATAGTGATGTCTGGCTCAGTTGTGCTTGGCACAACCAATGGCCACATTCGATAGCCACCATGAGTGGAACACCATATATTGACTTTGAAATGGATGAAGGGCTTGCATGTGATGATCTGTTACGAGCAACACTGGTTCGTAACAGGATTGCTATTGAGCGGGTCATGGTGCATCAGATGGCCTGTAACAACGCCATGCGGGAGATCTATCTGCAGAGCGATATCGGTCTTTTCCCTAACCGTTGTGAGGGGGGAAACAATATGGTCATGTCGGAGTATATGGCCTGTGGCCGAACCGTAATTGCTTCAGACAAGACCGGGCATGCCGATGTAATTACGGAGCAAAACGCACTGCCACTCCGGCAATACCGGCAACAGGTGATTGAATGGGGCGGGCGTCCATCTGCGATATGGTTCCAGCCGTCAGTGGAGGAAACGATTGAACTGCTGGAATGTGCCTATTGGAATCGAGGGTTACTGAACCAGAAGGCAGAGCAGGCTGCTAAAGACCTTGGGCAACTGAGCTGGCACGCCGCAGCAGTACAGTTTCACCAGATCGCCGTTGATCTGGCTGGTGTCGATTATCGAGCATCAGTAACTGATTATGTGGAGTCTGCCGAGCTGCTGTTAGGGAAAGGCCGGATGGATCTGGCAATTATGAAGCTTAAACAGGCCATCAGAATTGCTCCTGCAGAACCTGCCCTGTACCGGATGGTAGCCGGGCTACAGGAAACAGCAGGGCAGATGGCAGAGGCTGCAGGATACCGGATGAAGGCAGATACGTTTGAGCAGATGCGTAAGGGGTGAATGTATGCAACTAACAAGTCAGGGCATTGTGCGTTTCTTGCAATTTTTGGAACAGATTGAGAGTAAAGCCTACCCTGAGTCGCCCATGGATGTTCATACAGAGATAACGCAGGTCGCTTTTGAACGATTAAAGACATTTGTGACGATTAACGCTGATATGCGGGTACTTGATGTTGGCTGTGGTCAGGGGCCTGCCTTACGGCAATTTCGTGAACAAGGGGCGCAGGTGGTTGGTGTTACCTTGAATAGTACTGATTTGGAGGTCTGTCGCTCCCAAGGGTTCGAAGTTCATGCAATGGATCAGTCATTTATGGACTTTGAAGATAAGCGTTTTGAGCTTGTCTGGGCCCGTCATGTGGTTGAACACAGTATCATGCCACTTTATACGTTACATGAATTCCAGCGTCTATTGGTGGATACCGGTATTCTGTATCTGGAGGTTCCTGATGCAGATACAGATGCAGTACATGCCTGGAATGAAAACCACTATAGCGTTTTTACCAAGCAGAGTTGGTTGGCACTGCTTGATAAGGCCGGTTTTGAATGCTTTGATGGCAGGGAATATAATATGCCTCTGAAATACGGTGGCAACGATACATACCTTGGCTTTTACTGCAGAAAGAAGATCACGTAATATCAGATAGCGATCTCGTGTGGTGGCTATTTTTTGATGACGAAAGGTCGGAAGTTAGATGAGTGAAACAGCAAAAAGAGGATTACGTATTCTGGTTACAATACCGCATTTTTGTAAGCCGGATGAAAAAGAGGGTAACAAACGTCGAGAACTCCGTTCCATGTCTCTTGTGCGCTCTGTGTCGTCATTTATTCAGCAGGCTGGCGATTCTCAGTTTTGCCTTGATTTTACTGATAAAACGACACGCTATGTCAACCATGCCGAACAACAGCGTTGCGATCTGTTCATCTGTACTACGGGAGATACTCATCTGTTGGGTGAGCTGGATATTCTTAAGGGGCTTTATAACCATGTTAAAACTGATGCCCGGCCGCTAATGCTGGGTTACACCTGCCGTGAGATATTGAAATCTTTTCTCGGTAAGTATGATTACTATTGCTATGTCGAGGATGATCTGTTTCTGAATGACCCCCTTTTTTTTCAAAAACTGGCCTGGTTTACCCGTGAGTCAGGCAATGGCTGTCTGTTACAACCGAATCGTTGTGAGACCTCATTTAGCCCCTATGCAAAAAAATGCTATATTGACGGCGACATACCACCTGAAAACAATCCCCACTTTAATTACGATCTGGGGCCACTGTCTTTTTCCTCCCTTGGCTGTGACGTTATGTTTACTCCGGCTAGCAACCCCCATTCAGGTTGTTTTTTTCTCAATGCGGAGCAGTTTGAACACTGGGTCAGGCAGCCTCATTTTAATGATTGGGATATCAGCTGGCTGGGGCCTCTGGAGAGCGCTGCGTCACTAGGCATCATGAAAACCTTCAATATTTATAAGCCTGCCTGGCAGAATGCGAATTTTTTAGAGATTAATCATTTTGGTGATGCCTATCTGCAGATGATCGGCGAAGAGTTTGAACCCGCAGTGCAGAGTCCGCTTAGTTGTCTGAACCCGTTGCAACTGGATCCACTTACAGCAAAGGCCAACGGTGTGTCTTTATGACACAATCATTTACCTGTTTTGATAGTGAGGTTTCAGTCCAGGCAGCCCGCCAGATACTGGATGGCAAGGTGTATCAGCTGCTGGAGGGGATCGGGGAGATTAACGTTATTGTTGATATTGGCGCCAATATCGGTGCCGCCTCGGTCTATTTGAAAGACGCATATCCTGATGCGGCGTTGTATGCCTTTGAACCAAGTAAAGCCTCATTTGAACTTCTGCAACGCAATCTTTCCGCCCTCAGTAATATTCACCTGTACAATTTTGGTCTGCATGAGCTAGATGCAACAACGAGACTGTACCGGGGTAAGCTTGACGGAATCTCTGATTCTGTTATCCCTGGTCTTGAAGTCACGGACGAGTATTTTGAGGTGGAACTTAAAAGTGCGGCCGGAGAGCTGCGCAGGCTTCATCTGCAGGATATTGACATCCTCAAGATAGATACCGAGGGTTGCGAAGTGCCTGTGCTTCGGACAATGGTCAAATGGCTTGCTGGTATCAAGGTCATCTATCTGGAATATCATTCTGAGCTTGATCGTCAGCTGATCGACCTGATTCTGCGCAGAACCCATGTCCTCTACGCCTCCAGGGCTACCAATCCTCATCGTGGTGAACTGACCTATATCAGCTCAACTCTGGAACCATTGTGCTGCTATGATCTGATTGAGCATGGCTGATGCATAAAAATGGGAATCTATAATGATAGCTGGTGATAAAAAAGCTTTGGTCTGGCTGGCCTATGTCGCCTATCCGGTCACCTCGGCGGCCTATCTGGAGCGTGCCTTGCGACGAATCTGTCGCTGTGTAACGCTTGGGCCAAGCCTGCCTGAGCACTATATTGATCACTGGATGCTTCAAAATATGAAGCTTCCGATCAGACCACATGATATTCCAACTGTTTTTACTCCTGATGTCGGACAACTCTACGGTGGAACGCCAGAAGATCAGCGGCCGGATCTGTTTCTATTTGTTGAGTCAGTTGGTGGTTTTACGCCGCAAGGGCTTGAGAGACTTCGTTGTCCGAAAGCCTGCTATCTGATTGACAATCATGTCAGCCTAAATGCCCATCTGGAGTGGGCCAAGCACTATGACTATGTCTTTATTGCCCAGAGGGCCTATCTTGACCAGTTTAGGCAGGTCAATACCAATTCTTACTGGCTGCCGGTCGGTTGTGACCCGGAGGTGCACTATGGGTATCCAGCTCTAAAACAGTATGATGTAGCCTTTGCAGGCGGCATACTGGAAGGGTCCCGGCGTTGGAATATTCTGAACCAACTGTCAGCAAATCTGAATCTTGGGTATGACCGGCTTTTTTGGGATGATATGGCCTGGCTGTTTTCTTCAGCAAAGATCATTCTGAATAACGCCTTTAAGGATGATCTGAACATGCGCTGTTTTGAGGCACTTTCAATCGGGTCCATGATGTTGGCTGATATGGCCCATGACAGTGGTCAGGATGAACTGTTTGTGGCAGGTGAGGAGTACGCTCTGTATACCGATGACACCATACTGGATGTCGCGCGGTATTATCTGGAACATGATGCGCTTCGCGAAAAAGTGGCAAAAAAGGGAAGGAAGATTGTTCATGCTGCTCACACCTATGCGCACCGTGTAGAAGATTTGCTGGCGGTTGTATTGAGGGGGAAGCCGGATACCTGGTCTGCCGGGCAGCTACGTCTTCGTTCGGAGGGTATGTGTCCTTCCGATGGAACGCCGTACCGAACAGATACGTCCGCATGGTTGACATCGGCTGAAGGCGCCTACCGTCTGCCTGCCCGGCTCAGGGGCGTTGGGCATTACCCCGGAGTAACGCTTCCTATCTTTCAGTACTTTAATGAACAGGCAACAGTGTTTGCCGAACTGCTTGGGGCGGAGTTGAAGACCACGGATTTCCACTGCGCGGATCTATCGTATGGCAGCCATGAGTTCAATCTTGTGTTTGTCACCATGGTCAGCCAGTTGCGCAAGTATCGCGGTAATTATCAGCTGATTGTTGTGATCAATGATGTCTGGCCCCATGAGTTTGATGAGTTTGCAGAACTGGTGCAGGATCTGCCGCTGGTCTATGTGACAAATTCAGAGATCTGCAACAGGCTTCAGCAGAGGGGACTCTCCATGGTGCGCTTCATGCCGTGCAGTGTCCCAGAGGCATACATACCGAAGCAGGTTCCTGTAAAGGATATTGATATTATTCACTACGGCAGACAGAACCCTGTGCTGTACGGGTTTATGGAACAACTTATAAGCCGCTTTCCTGATTTGCATTATCTCACAACAGAGATTGATCCGCAGAGCCGTGCTGTTTACTTTGTATCAAATAAATACGGTGTCTTAGGACGTAGTGATGATCGTCCAATGTTTATGCAGATGTTGGCACGTTGCAAGATAAGTCTTGTCTCTTCCCCCGGCTATGATGGTGAACGGGATTTAGGCTGTTGTGGTACGGTGGCAATTAGATATTTTGAAAGCGCTTCGCAATTTTGTCATATGATCGGCAGGCATCCTGATACTGAGGATTTCAGGTCGCTTGGCGTTGATTCTGTGTGCAGTCGGGTGTCTGACTATGCAGATTTTGAGGCAGTTGTGCTTGATTGTCTCAGTAAGCCCTTTAGCAAGGAAAAAGAGGCAGTATACAGGAACTTTCTATCATTGAATTCAACAGAACAGCGGGTAGTTGGGTTGGTTAATGATCTTGACAGCCTTAACGGCCTGCGGAGGTAATACTACATGAACGCGTGGCAGGACATGACCGTATGGTTATCCTATGTATCCTACCCGGTGACAACAGCGGTATATCTGGAACGGGCGTTACGCCGGCTATGCAAGGTGGTTACGGTGGGCCCCTGTCTGCCAGAACAGTATATTGAAAGCTGGGCGCTGGAAAATATGAAGCTGCCCATCACAAAGCTGGACATTGACACGGATCTTGAGCTGGATCTGCAAAGGATCTTGGCCGATAATCCTGGCCTTAAACAACCTGACTTTTTTTTATGGGTAGAATCAGGCATTTGTCCGAAGAATCTCCATCTTTTAGGCTGTCAGACAGCCTGCTATCTGATCGACAGTCACATCATGCTTGAAACGCATCTTGAGCTGGCAAAAGGTTTTGATTTTGTATTCATTGCCCAGCGAGGCTACCTGGAACAGTTCCGTCAGGTTAATCCCCGCACCCACTGGTTGCCGTTAGGCTGTGACCCTGAGGTGCATGGTAAATTTGATCTGCCCAAACGATATGATGCCGGGTTTGTGGGCAGCAGGAAACCGGATTCGCGGAGAAATACACTATTACAAGAACTTGCTCAAGAGGTTGAGACGCATTATGAACGCTGCTTCTGGCATGATATGGCCAAGGTGTTTTCCGAGTCCAGGATAGTTTTTAACGAAGCCGTCAACAATGATTTAAATATGCGTTTTTTTGAGGTGTTATCCACCGGCTCCATGCTGCTTTCGGATATGGCTGAAGGCAGTGGCCAGGCTGAGTTGTTTGTGTCAGGGGAGGATTATGTCCGGTATCATGATCCTGATCTGCCCAGAGTGGCACGATTTTACCTCGATAACGAGCTGATCAGGGAGCGGATAGCCGCCAGAGGACGCCAATTGGTGCATAATGCCCATACCTACCAGCATCGGGTTGAGGATTTGCTGCAGGTGGTAACTGGATTAAAGTCTGATACCCTTTCAGCTCAGGAATTGCGGCAGCGCTCAATAGCGGGTCTGCCTGAACCTGATGCCAAATGGCGTACAAAGATAGCTTATCCTGCGATTCCTGCACGTAGTTTTGTGATTCCGGTTCTGGATTACTCCCCTGCCAGTGAATACAATATCACTACCCTGCTTGCTGATCTGGAGCAGGTTTCTGGTCAGGTTATCGTGGTTTTTAATAGCGAACAGGTTGCAGCAGACCTGCGTAACCATCCCCGTATTGATCACCATGTTGTCATGAGCCGCAACATTGGTGTTTCAAGGGCTTGGAATGTAGGTTTGGAGATCAGCGAATCCCCGACCGTATTTATCCTTAATGCTGATCTGCATGTCTCAGGCAGGACACTTGACCTGATGGAACAAACGTTACTGGCTTTTGAAGATGCGGCCTGTGTTGGGCCACAGGGGTCATTTGTAAACTTTGAACTGGCAACAGATCATTACTATTTTGATAAGGGTAGTTTTACTCAGCCGTTTGAAGTGGATGCGGTGTCAGGTTTCCTGTTCTGCGTGCGGCGAGAGCTGTTTGCTGACGGGATTCTCAGGTTTGAATCCGCCTATACACCATGCTACTTTGAGGAGTGGGACTTGGGGTTGCAGATCAAGCTGGCCGGTTATAAAAGTTATGTTGTGCCGGCCACAGACTACGAACATCACTGGAGCGGGACCATTCGTGCCTTGCGTACTATTC
>NZ_JAOTRZ010000316.1 GCF_030247655.1 Trichlorobacter sp.
ATGTTCGGCGGCATGAAGGGCATCACCTACACCCAGGTTGCCCAGTACTGCGTACTGATCCTGGCTTACACCGTACCGGCCGTATTCATTGCCTTCCAGCTGACCGGCAACCCGATCCCCCAGCTGGGCCTCGGTTCTGATCTGGTGGGTACCAACACCGCACTGCTTACCAAGCTGAACCAAGTGGTGAAAGACCTCGGTTTTGCCGAATACACCACATCCATGCCGGGTAGTAAACTGAACATGTTTGTCTACACCATCTCCCTGATGATCGGTACTGCTGGTCTGCCCCACGTTATTATCCGCTTTTTCACCGTACCTACGGTTGCCTCAGCCCGTTCTTCAGCTGGCTGGGCACTGGTCTTCATCGCCCTTCTGTACACCACGGCCCCGGCTGTGGCTGGTATGGCACGCTACAACCTGCATGCCACCATGACCCCGGCTGTTAAAACCGGTGCTGACATCTTTGCACCTGAAGGTTCCCTGGCCTATGCTGACAAGCCTGCCTGGGTAGGCCGTTGGGAAAAAACCGGCCTGTTGAAGTTTAAAGATCTGAACGGCGATGGCCGGATTCAGTACTACAACGACAAGTCCAAGAACGAAGCCTTTAAAGCAAAGGCAGCCGCTGCTGGTTGGAAAGGCAACGAGCTGACCGTAAACGCCGATATTATCGTGCTGGCAAACCCTGAAATAGCCCTGCTGCCCAACTGGGTTATCGCCCTGGTGGCTGCCGGTGGTATTGCAGCAGCACTCTCTACCGCAGCCGGTCTGTTGCTGGCCATCTCGGCCGCGTTCTCACACGACCTGATGAAAAACATCCTGATGCCTGACCTCTCCGAGAAGGGCGAGCTGATGTCTGGCAAGATCGCCATGATCTTCGCTATTATCGTGGCTGGCTGGCTGGGTCTTAACCCTCCGGGCTTTGCTGCCGGTACCGTGGCCCTGGCCTTTGGTATTGCCGCCAGCACCATCTTCCCGGTACTAATGATGGGTATCTTTAACAAGAAGATGAACAAGGAAGGTGCCATTGCCGGTATGCTGGCTGGTCTGTTCATCACCCTGTTCTACGTATTTGCCCACAAAGGTTTGTTCTTTATCAAGGGAACCGAGTTCCTGGGCCTGATCGGCGGCAAACCAAACCCATTCTTCGGGATCTCGCCGGAGGCCTTTGGTACCATTGGCGCACTGACCAACTTCCTGGTTGCATACATTGTCAGCAAAGTAACCCCGGCCTGCCCGGAGCATATCCAGCACCTGGTTGAAGATGTACGTACCCCCCGTGGCGCTGCCAAGGCTGTTGAAGGCGCTCACTAGAAGCATGCAGGATAGACTGATTGTTCAGTCGCTGTAACCACAAGCCCCGCCGGTTACCGGCGGGGCTTGTATGCACAAAGTTGTTGCCTGACCCCGCAAGGTCGTATACAAAAAACCATCTTACCTCTGGAGAGTGATGCAATGCGTATTGATTTGACAACCGCTTTGATCTGGATCCTGTACCTGGCTCTTTTTCCCATGGCCTACTACTGGTTTCGTCGTGCCTGGAAGATTTTTGTCAACAAGGATTACAGCGAGGTTGCCCTTAAAAGCGGGCTGCCGCCGGCCAATCCTGAAAAATTTGCAACCATCACCGGTGTTGTCAACATTCTGGCCGGGACTGCTGCAGTCTGGATTATTATCGGGGTTGCCCTGTATATCCCCACCGGCATTCTGATCGGCCCGTTTGATTCCTTTGATGGTTGGAACGCCTACGCCGGCACAACCATCTGGATGAAGCTGATCGTTGATTTTATCATCAAACGCCAGGCACACCCGATTGTCTGGGGCAAGAAGAAAAACACGACACCAACCTTGTAATCAATTACTACTGTCATCACGGAGGGAAATATGCTGTACCGATTGCTTGTTCCCGTTCTTGCAATACTCCTGCTCCCCATTCAGGTACTTGCCAGCGGTGGTGGCGGAGATATTCAGGACCTGACCCGAACCGGTCTGGGAATCTTGTCTGTAGTGCTGTTTGTATCAGCCTATGCACTTGTTATTATGGAAGAAAAACTGCATCTGCGTAAAAGCAAGCCGGTGATTGTGGCAGCCGGTGTTATTTGGATACTGGTGGCCTTAACCTATCAGGCCATGGGCAGACCGGATCATGCCCATGCAGCCATCATGCACAACCTGACCGAATATGCTGAATTGTTCCTGTTTCTGCTGGCTGCCATGACCTATATCAACGCATTAGAAGAACGTAATGCCTTTAAGGCGCTTCGCTCATGGCTGGTAAACAAAGGATTTACCCTACGAACAGTCTTCTGGTTGACCGGTCTGTTGGCCTTTATCATTT
>NZ_JAOTRZ010000317.1 GCF_030247655.1 Trichlorobacter sp.
CGCTCTTCATCGCTGACTCTCATTGAAATAACATTGTAACGGGGGTTTTCGCGCATTCTGCCCATGGTCTTTGATCTCCTTATGTATGAAATAGTAGTGTTGTTGTTGATACAATACTGTATACATATGCCAACACCGTGCCAAAATACCACAAAACATAATAAGTAGCCAAATATCATATGGTTGAGAAATTAGACCATTCAAATCCTTTTTCATGTTGGCCACATAGTGGGCCAAACATGGCACAGCATAGACAAAAGTATACACTATTCTAGAACATACTAGCGTTCACCACCCGCTTCATCACCAAAGGCATGTTCAAGCTTACGTTGCACGGCGATTCCGTTCTTTTCCAGCAGGCGATAGAACGTTCGACGCGGCACATCTGCAAGCTGTGCCGCCTTTGATACATTTCCTCCAGCCTCCTCAAGGTAGCGCAGGATCAGGTTTCTCTCCAGCCGTCCCACATGGGTTTCACGCTCAGCCTTGAATGACGTGCGTCTGACGCCAGGCAGGACGCCAGCCCGCTCATCAAAGATCTCCCGAAAGATTGAGGGTAGATTTTCAAGTCGAATCACTCCGTCTTGTGAGAGCACTGCTGCCCGCTCAATGATGTTCTGCATCTCCCGAATGTTGCCTGGCCAGCGATAATTACGCATGGCGGTAACAGCCCGCTCTTCAATGCCGGTCAGGCGTTTGTTCAGTTTTTTGCGCGCCTTTTCAAGGAAGTGGCGAGAAAGAATAGGGATTGATTCCGTACGATCACGCAGGGGCGGCAGATCGATTGAAAATACATTCAGACGGTAATACAGGTCCTCGCGGAACCAGCCATCGCGCACCCCCTGCTCAAGATCCTTATTGGTGGCCGCTATCAAGCGCACATCCACCTTCTTGACCGAGGTGCCACCCACGGGCCGCACCTCACCCTGGTCCAGAAGTCGCAGTAATTCGGCCTGTAGTTTGGGGGTAATATCGCCGATCTCATCCAGGAAGATGGTACCTCCATCCGCTGCCTCAAACAGGCCTTTTCGATCAGCTATTGCACCGGTAAAGGCACCTTTTTTGTGGCCAAAAAGCTCGCTTTCAAGCAGAGAATCCGCCAGAGTGGTGCAGTTGACCGTAACCAGCGGTTTGTCTGCCCGGGTGCTCAGGCGGTGAATGGCCCGTGCGGTCAACTCCTTACCGGTGCCGGTTTCTCCGCGAATTAGCACTGTGGTGGGTGTCGGGCCAACATGACGAATCAACTCGACAACAGCGGCGTTTTCGCGATCATCACCAATGATCATATCCTCACCCAGCTGTTTATCCAGCTCCCGTGACATCAGCTCATACTTCTGCATCAGAATGCCGCGGTCTTCCTCCATCTTGCGCAGGTTATAGGGCAGACACATGCCTACATCAGCCAAACCCTGAAACACAGCTACGGCATGCTCCCGACAGGTGGCATAGCCACAGGCACGGCAATTCAACTCATCACCCTGGCTAAATTTAGCGGTGGCATTCAGGATTCTGCGGACATCCTCCGGTTTAGGTGCAGGCAGCTTGATTGACTTATCCTGAAAGCTTTGGGAAAGCTGGGCGGGTGGTTGTGCCGTACGATAATGGGCTGCAGTCCGGTAGGGGATTGCACTATTGGTATAGCGGATAATCAGGTTGCGCTTGTAAAAGTTGGTCAGATCACGATTTTTACCAGGTCCGTCAACGCAGCCGCCATCACAAAAGCGTAGATCAACATAGCGGGGATTGATCCGTCCTGCAGCCAGATCACGCACGATCTCAAGAGAGTGGCTTTCGCCCTCAGCCGCAACGGTTTCGGTATCAAGAAAATCAGTGGCAATATCCAGTGCCCGTAAAGGTCCGCCAGAGAGAGTAAACATGCGCCCCTGCTCCGGGTCAATGCCGTCAAAGGCAGCCTCTGTGAGATTTGCCGGAGCAATACCGCGCCTGCGAAAAAACAGTTCGATTTCGCCATAGGTCAGCACCACATCCACAAAATTAGCTACTTCAGGAGATTGGATTTCAAATTTAGCGGCAATGCAGGTACTGAGGTACACCACCTTGGCCTGAGGCCCCAAGGCCTCTTTAATAAAACGTCCCATGGCCAGCATGGGCGAAACCACCGGCATCAGATTGGGCAGCAACTTTGGGTAATGTCGTTCAATCAGATCAACCACAGCCGGGCAGTGGGTAGATATCAACGTATGGTCTGTTTTGGCAATTTCAGCAGCATAATGGGGGGCAATCATACGAGCACCATGGGCGCCTTCATGTACTTCATGAAAACCCAGGCTCTTCAGGCCTGCAACCAGCTGGCCAGGTGTATAGGAGTGAAGG
>NZ_JAOTRZ010000026.1 GCF_030247655.1 Trichlorobacter sp.
CTCTGGGGTGATCTTCTGGTGATGGACACGGAAACCGGCCGGGCAGAAATGGAGAACGGCCAGATTTTCATGACTCAGGGCAACTTCAGGGCTAACGGCAAACCGTTGGCGCGTCTGGGTGATGACTCCTATGCCTTGCGAAACGGAGATCTGACCACCTGCGACGCGGCTGTCCCCAGTTGGAAGTTTGGCGCATCGGAGCTGGATGTCAACCTGGAGGAGTTTGCCACCGGCAAAAACGTGGTCTTCTATGTCAAGGATATCCCGGTCTTCTATTTTCCCTACATTATCCTGCCGGTTAAACGTGAACGCCAGTCAGGCCTCCTGTTCCCCAAGTTCGGCAGATCTTCAAAGCGGGGCATTTTTGTTGACACCCCCTACTACTGGGCCATATCCCCCTCACAGGAAGCCACGATCAATCTGGATGTCCAGACCAAACGGGGAGTCGGCCTGGGGCTTGATTACCGCTATTTACGAAGCCGCACCAGCGAAGGCTCGCTGGGTGGTTACCTGATTTATGATAACAACGAAAATAAGGAACGGGGTCAGCTGGTCCAGTTCCACAAAGAACAGTTCTCAGACAGCTTCAACCTGATCACCAGCCTGAACCTCACCAGCGACCGGACGTACCTGAGTGATTACGGCGAAAAAAGCGGCGAATATAACCGCCAGTATTATGATTCACGGATCGTACTGACCAAATTCTGGGATCACTGGCTGACCAGCGCCCAGACCATCTATACCCAGGATTTCTATTCCGGCAGCAACACCACCACCCTGCAGCGGGCACCGGAACTGTCACTGTACGGGGTTCGCGAAAAGGTCCCCTACATCCCCAACCTTTACTTTGACCTGGACCTGCAGGCCACCAACTACTACCGGGAAAAAGGGGCGGATGGACAACGGGCGATGATAGAGCCACGCCTCACTTCGGTCAACAGCCTGTTTAACGGACGGCTGAATCTGTCCCTGTTTGGTAGCCTCCAGCTGCGGGGCTACAACACCAACAAACCGGACCCCGGCATCAAGGACGACCAGCTGGTGGCCATACCAAAGGCCGGAGCAGAGATCAGCAGTTCCTTCAGCCGGATCTATGACACCTCATTCCTTGATCTGCAGCGGTTACGCCATGAGCTGGTTCCCAGCCTCTCGTACCTCTATGTTGGTGAAAAGGATCAGAGTACGGTGCCGGTCTTTGACCAGCTTGATCGCACCAATGCCCAGGAAACCGTAACCATGTCCCTCGCCAGCCATCTTGGGGGCCGGATAGCGAAATCAGGACAGGGAACTGCTGAATATCGCAATCTGCAGACCCTGCGTCTGTTACAGGCCTACAACCTGAGCGGCACCCGCCCCAACCTGCTGACCATGCTGGATGATTCACGACGCTGGAGCGACCTGATTTTAGAGAGCGAAACCTGGGCACATCGAAATCTCAGGTTATTAGCTGATATCCGTTACAGCCACTATAACCATCGCATCTCCAGCACAGCCAGTGGTGCAGAACTGAACGACCAGCGCGGCAACACTGCCCGGGTCAGCTACCGGATGGTGGATCGCCAGGTTAATTATATGGAGGCCGGCATCACCCTTGCCCTGACCAACCCGATCTACCTGAGCGCCACCACACGCTACTCGTTTGACAAGCGGGATCTTTTGGAAAACAACTACGCTGTCGAATACCGGCACCAGTGCTGGAGTATGATTGTCGGTTATCAGGAACGCCCCAACAACCGCACCTGGACCGTCAACTTCAACCTGGCCGGCCTGTTTGGTATCGGCACCGGCAATGCAACCGGTTACAGGGCTCCTGCGCCATGAAACGAACCCTCCCCAAACTGGTCTATGCCGACCCCCAGGGACAGATCTACGATCACCCCTACCTGACCATGGCCGGCATGAGCGGACCTGAAGCGGTACTGCCGGAATCAATGGAATTGATCCCGCTGCCGGAAGGCAGCCGCCTCTTCACCATTCCAAACACCCCGCCGATTGCCTGGGACAGCCGTGCCAAACGGTATACCACCGTGGAAAAGGCACCGGGAATACGAGGCAAGCTACAAGCAGTATCAGCATTCATGGCACCCGGCTACGCCCGTACCCTTCTGCCTGCCTGTGATTATGCACAGAAACAGGTGGTGTTGCCGCTCTGGTCCTACACTGCCGTGGGTTGGGATGAAGCACGGGACTGCTTTGTGGTGGCAGCCACCAAAGTAGACAGCAATCAGAACTGGAACCCGGAAAACTACGATGACCGGCTGCTGGACCCGCTGGTACGGCAGCGGCTGGCCGAGAATCCCCACAACCGGCTACTGGAGCAGCTGGCCCGCTGTGCCATAGATTACCACTGCTTTGCCGCCAAAAACCTCTTCTTCAAACGCTGGGAGGCACCACTGCCCACCTCGCCGGTCTGCAATTCGGCCTGCCTGGGCTGTATCTCACTTCAGGCTTCAGAATGCTGCCCCTCCAACCATGACCGGATCAGCTTTGTGCCCACCCCGGAAGAAATTGTGGAACTAGCGTTGCCCCATCTTGAGCAGGCAGAACAGGCGATCGTCTCCTACGGCCAGGGCTGTGAAGGTGACCCGATCATGCAGGCCTCCACCATTGCCGAGGCAACCCGCCGCCTGAAGGCCGCCACCAGCTGGGGAACCGTCAACTTCAACTCCAACGGTTCCATGCCTGAACGGGTGCAGGAACTGATTGACGCTGGAATGGACTCCTTCCGTTTCTCCCTCAACTCGGTTCTCGAAGAACGCTACAACGCGTACTACCGCCCCAAAGGGTATAGTTTCAGCAATGTCATCCGTTCGCTCAAACTGTCCAAACAGGCGGGACGCTTCACCATGATCAACTATCTGATCTCCCCCGGTGTCACCGATGCACCAGAGGAAGTAGAGGCACTAAAACGGTTCGTGGCTGACACCGGAGTGGATATGCTGCAACTGCGCAACCTCTCCATTGACCCTGACCTCTACAACAAGGCGATGCAGGCCACCGGACGGGGGATCGGCATGTATCAGCTGCTGGTTGAACTGAAGCAGGAATTTCCCCGCCTCCAGTTTGGCTACTACAACCGTACCAAAGAAAACTTCTTCCCAGCAGGCTTTGAGACCGGCTGGCCGATCAGGGGGTAACCATGACAACGTTCATCTCTCGAATTGCAATAACTTTAGGCGTTTTTCTGACACTATCCGTATCACCGCTACAGGCAGCAGAACCGGTCAGCATCCAGGTTGCAATGCCGTCACTGACCTGTGGTAAAGACGGCTTAGAGCCACACGAGTGTATCCTGAACGGCACCATGCGGCTACGTGGCGCAGACAATCTGAACGGCCCGATTCGGTACTATTGCGATGTTCGTTACAATTATGTTGCTGCGGGGAATGAAAGCCAGGCGATCCGCTTTAATGGACGGACCCTTTTCCATGGCGAGGAAACGTTGGTACAGGGGCGTGCCAAGCGTGAGCTGGCAGAGAAGCTGATCTTGAAGCTGTCCAGTAATGCCAGACAGATTGAGGTGGCAGAGATAGGCTGCGAACGGGAGTAACCGCTACAACCGTAATGCCTCACGTAGAAACGCGTGAGGCTGCTCTCCCTGAATCTACTTGAGGGTTTTCAGATAGCTGATCAGCGACTGCATCTCGCCAGCCTCAAGGGTGGCAAAGGAAGGCATGGAACTGCCGGGATGTGACTTCTTGGGATAGGCAATCTTCGCCTGCAGTTGGGCCTCTGACATGCGGACAGCTACCTTGGTCAACTCTGGCCCAATCGCCCCGCCCCGTCCCTTGACAATATGACACATGGTACACTTGCGATGAAACAGCTTCTCTCCGGGCATATCTGCCCAAGCCGCACCGGACAACAGTATGAACACCAACAGTAGCAGACCTGATCTCATGACAACCATCCCCGCATGTAATAATTTTCAGCATCCTAGCCCTTCAATCAGCCGGTTGCAACCGGTTAATACATAACAAGCTATGTTTTCGCGCCTTTACCTGCACATCCCCTGGTGTCTCAGTAAATGCGGCTACTGTGCCTTCAGCTCACGCCCCGTTGAACATGAAAAGCTGGAACAGACCTGCGAGCTACTGCAACAGGAGATGCAGCTTGCCGCAGCGGCCTTTCCCGACAATCAACCGCTCCGCTCGCTCTACTTTGGCGGTGGCACCCCTTCCCTGCTCAACCCTGCACAGATTGATCGTCTCATCGCCACCTCACGCACACTGTTTGGCCATGCCAACGGCATTGAGATCAGCCTGGAGGCCAACCCCGGCACCGTCAGCCTGCCTTCGCTGACCGGCTACCACCAGGCAGGTGTCACCCGGCTTTCGCTGGGAGCACAGTCATTCAACGACCGGATGCTGCAGACCCTGGGCAGACGTCATACAGCCGATGAAACCCGTAGCGCCTTCCAGCTGGCACAACAGGCAGGCTTCAGCAGCATCGGCCTGGACCTGATCTGCGGACTGCCACAACAGACTGAGACCGACTGGCAGAGTGATCTGGAAGAGGCGCTGGCGCTGCTGCCAGACCACTTCTCCGTCTATGGTCTGAGCATTGAAGAAGGCACCACCTTTTCCACCCGCTATCCTGATGGTTCCGCTGAACTGCCGGATGATGACCAGAGCGCAACCATGCTGGAGACCGCCGACACCGTCCTGACGGCTGCCGGATATGAGCATTATGAGATCGCCAACTTTGCCCGGCCCGGCTGCCGGTCTCAACACAACTGCGGCTACTGGCAGCGGGATGGTTATCTGGGGATCGGCCCTGGTGCCCATTCCTTCCTGCAACAGGGCAACGGGCTGCGCTGGGGCAACCAAAGCGCCTACGAGTCCTGGGCTGACGCCATTCTGCATAATCGCCTTGCGGCCGAAGACCAGCAGCAACTAAGCCGTGAAGAGGCCCTGTCAGAGACGATCTTTCTGGGATTGCGGATGGCAGACGGTATCAACCTTGACCGTTTTGCAGAACAGTTTGGAGAACGGATGGAACAACGCTTTGCAACTGAAATCGCCCAGCTGCAGCAGGCCGGACTGCTCACCTGCACCGCAGAAAAGATCGCCCTGACCAGGCAGGGGATGCTACTTTCCAATCAGGTTTTCGTGCGTTTTATCTAACTTGTGTTATAAGGATCTATATGATCCCCAAAGCCTTTTCATATCAGATTGCACAACCATGAAGCCCCTGCTGACCACATGCCTGCTGCTCCTGCTACTCCTCAGCCGGCAGCCGGTTTCCGCTGCTGATGAAGCCTTTAACCAGATTTGGGGCGGCTTCAGCACCTCGCTGCAACTCCGTTCGGGTGAACAACGCCACAACGCCGCCACCGCTGCCCGCGATCTTGACCGGGTTATCATTGCACCGGGTGAGACCTTCAGCTTTAACGAGCGGGTCGGCGCCAGGGATACCGGCAAAGGCTATCGCGCTGCTCCGATCATCACCGCCAGCGGCCTGCTGGAGGACATTCCCGGCGGCGGCATCTGCCAGTTGGCCTCCACCATCTACAACGCCGGACTGCTGGCCGGTATGCAGGTGGTGGAACGGCACCCCCACTCCCGCACCGTGGGTCATGTACCGCCGGGCCGGGATGCCACCATCGCCTCCTGGCGCAAAGACCTGAAGCTGAAAAACCCCTTCCCCTACCCGCTGCAGTTGCGGATTGTCCTTAACCAGAACCGCCTGACCACCTCGCTCTATGGACCGGTTGAAAAACCGTTCAGCGCCGAAATCACCGTCACCCGCACCAGACTGGTGCCGGATACGGTGGTGGTCAGCGGCAACGGCGCCACACCGCAACAGGCCGGAGCCAGCGGCTTTTCCACTGAAACCAGACGGATCATCAAAGAAAGCGGACAGGTACGGGATGAACTGATCTCGCAGGACACCTATCCGGCCCCCAGCCGGGTCGTGGCAGGGGGTGGCCGATGAGATGCCGGAACTCACTGTTGGCCCTGCTGTTCTGCCTGCTGGCAGTGACGGCCTCTGCTGAACCGCTGGCGCGGACTGATCAGGACGCCCTGCTGCAGTACGCCCGGCAGGTTATGCTCAGCCGTCTGGATCAGGCTAACGCGCCGCCTGCCCCCGCGAGCACTGCTGCCGCCCAACAGCGGGCCTGCTTTGTGACTTTTTTTGTTAAACGTCAGGTCATGGCCTGCTTTGGCAGCTTTACGCCGCGCCATGCCACCCTGCATGAAGAGATCAGCGACAACATCCGGCTGGCCCTGAAAAATGACCCCCGTGCCATCCGCCTGACACCGGAACTGGTGAAGGCAGCAACAATCCAGATCACCTTTCCGCAGTCGCCCCAACCGATCAGTGACTGGCGCACGGTTGATCCGCTGCATGAAGGACTGCTGGTAGAAGGACCGGATGGCCGAGGTGTGGCCATTGTACCGGGTGAAGCCCGTACCGCCCACTATGCCTGGCGTTCTGCCCTGCAACGGCTGGGGCTGAACCAGCGCAGCAGCGGGGTCAGGTTGTATCGGTTTAAGGCGGAGTGGATCAGGAGTGGGCCATAGGATCGGCAGAAAGATTCCATTACCAGTTACCTATTCCCGGGATTTCAAAACAAATGAGGATGGTTAAAACGAATCAAAATCGGCAAAAATATCGTCAACGCAATATCAGTTTCACGTACTGCCCGAAAATTTTCTCAAGGCAGAGCACGCCAGAAATGTGCACTACAACCCATGACCTTAACGACCACACCAGCCCAAAGCCGTGCTCCGCAGGAGTTACGTACCATCCATGACTTCACCGACGAATTCCTGGTGGTGTGCCCCCGCTGCAGCCGGAAAGCAGACGTAACACCTTCAACAGAAGAGCGATCGCCACGGTTTAGCTGCCTGCACTGTGGTTTGGTACGTCAGTGGACATCGGACAAAAAAGGTGTACTCTTTTCACAACAGCCCGGTAATTGGCCAGAGGCACAAAAAGGCTTGTCTATCAAAGGATCTGCAGCATGACTGAATCCCACATCATCCTCTACACCACTCCTAACGGTGACATTAAAGTTGACACTGTCTTGCAGAATGAAACCATTTGGATGCCCCAGGCAGCGATAGCGGAGCTTTTTGGTGTCAATGTGCCTGCTATTTCCAAGCACCTGACTAATATCTATGAAGAAGAAGAATTGAGCCGGGAGGCAACTGTTTCCAAAATGGAAATAGTTCAAAACGAAGGTGGGCGGCAGGTAACCCGCATCAAGGATTATTACAATCTCGATGCCATCATCGCCGTAGGCTATCGGGTCAACTCCAAGCGTGCCACCCAGTTTCGCATCTGGGCTAGCAGCATTCTGAAAGAATACATCATCAAAGGCTTTGTCATGGATGATGAGCGGCTGAAAAAAGCCGACACCTGGGACTATTTTGACGAGTGGTTGGCCCGCATCCGGGATATCCGGGCATCAGAAAAGCGTTTTTACCAGAAAATCCGCGATATTTATACCACCGCCATTGATTATGACAAAAGCTCCGGGCAGGCTCAGTTATTTTTCAAGAAGGTCCAGAATAAGATGCTCTGGGCTATTACCGGCAAGACCGCAGCAGAATTGATCGAGTCGCGCAGTAATGCGGAGCTACCTAACATGGGGCTGACCTCCTGGCAGGGTTCCATTGTCCGCAAGCCGGATGTGGCCATTGCCAAGAACTATCTGCAGGGCGACGAGATTAAAGACCTTAACGAGATTGTCACCATGTATCTGGACTATGCGGAACGGCAGGCCCGACAGCGCAAGACCGTTACCATGGAACAGTGGTCGGAAAAACTTGACGCCTTTCTGTTGTTCAATGAGCATGAGCTCTTGACCCATGCCGGAACAGTAAAGGCCGAGGTAGCCAAGGCAATCGCCGAACAGCGATATGAAGAATTTGAGCAGAAACGCAAAACCGAAGAAGCCCTGGCTGCTGATAATGAGGATTTGCAAACTCTGGAAGAGCTGGAGAAACGACTGTTGGAACAAAAGAGACCACGAGCTTAATCAAAGAAAACGATTTTGAAGATGCCCCGATAAACGTCAAGAAGATTGTCTTTATCGTTGACGCCACCCAATATGACAACGCAGACACCATGACCTTAACTACCACCACACCCCAAAGCCGTGCCCCGCAGGAGTTGCGTACCATCCATGACTTCACCGACGAATTCCTGGTGGTGTGCCCCCGCTGCACAAAAAAGGCAGTCGTCAAACCTTCAACAGAAGAGTTGCCGCCACGGTTTAGCTGTCTGCACTGTGGTTTGGTACGTCAGTGGACATCGGACAAAAAAGGTGTACTCTTTTCACAACAGGCCGGTGACTGGCCAGAGGGTCAGTATGCCCTGGGTGATGCGGCTGATCCCTATTTTCACCTGTCGCTCTGGCTTCAGACATCCTGCTGCGGGCATACCCTATGGGCATTTAACCCACGGAATCTTAAGTAAATGCAAGACTATGTTGCTGCTAAAGACAGGCATACACTGCCTCGTGAAGTAAAAGATCCGTTAAACGCCATTTTAACAAGCCGCCTGCCCAAATGGATGCAACTGGCGAGAAACCGGCATGCAGTACTCCGCGCTATTATCGTTCTGGGGGCAACACTTTGATGCGGTTGCCGAGGTAAGGCTGCGAAACGCTTTAGTATACTGTCCCCAGAACTCACGGAAAGCGTCCCTAATATTCCCCAAATCTTAAAAGGAGAAAAAATGCAACCATCAGAAAAAGCAATTCGAGTTGCCGAAACCCTTAAAAACGAACTACTTTCCACCCAGACCGGCACAAAAAAACTAAAGGTAAAAACTCTTCTAAATAAATTTGGCCTTACTAGAAGAACTGAGAAAAACACTACTGACATTGCAGAGTTACTGGGCTCATATGACATATTGACAAACCCATCAATTATGAAATTGGGGAATACATGGGAGCTAAGTTACGAAGATTGGATATATCTTTCAGTTGCAGCAGGAACACCTAAAACGAGTAGCCCTTTAGTAAACGATTCAAACGTCATGCCTGATAGCTGGAATAGTGATGGCTGGTTTGATGCCGTGAAGACAAAGAATTTCAGAACAGAAAAGGAAGTTGAAACAAAATTCATAATACCGCTGCTGGCAAGGCTTGGCTACTCCGAAGATGATCGTTACGACGCTATGCCTGTGACTGCGGCAAACGGCTCCAGGCAGACAATTCTGGAAATTGATTTTGCCGTGTTCAACAACGAAGTGGAGAGCTTAAAAAATCAAGTACTGCTTACGGTTGAAGCGAAGCGTGAAGATAAATTTAAGAAGCCTACAGAATTGGTGAAAGCTAAAAATCAAGCAAAAAGCTATGCCCTATGGACTGGATGTTCCTATTGTCTTGTCACGGATGGAAAGACTATTGTCGTTTCTGAATTGGCCCGGTCACACGTACAAAATGACCGGCAACTTTTTTGCTGCACAAAGGAAGAACTGAAAGAGCGCTTCCAAGAACTATTCAACCTGATTTCTAAAGACGTATTAACATCATATTACATAAGCAAGGTGGGGAACACCGAAGAGATCCGGTGATTTCGTGGAAAGGTTGAAAGTACCTCCTATGTCACTCTTTCTAACAACTGAAGAGAAAAACTAAGTTCCAACTCACACTTAGATCGCATCTTGGAGGCGAACCCGATCGCCGCCTCACACCGTTACCGAAAAAACAAAAACCACACCACAGCCACCCATAGAGGAGTCTGTTATGCAACGCCTGTTAACCTTGCTGTCCATCCTGATCCTGTCCCTGCTGATCTCTGCCCCGCTGTCTGCGGCCCCTGCATCAAACAACCCGATACCGGTGCAGATTACGGTACTGTCGGCGGAGACCAACAAGCCGATTCCCGGCGCAACCATTGAGTTCCGCCAGAACAGTGATCGGGCCACGGTGGTTGCCAGGGCCACGACAGATACCAATGGCAGCGCCACTACCAGCCTGCCCAAGGGTACCTACCAGTATCTGACCAGTGCAACCGGCATGGGCACCACCCGCAACTACCTGTATCTGGAGGGGCAGCCCAGGGAAGAGACCAAGACCTGGTTAAACAAGGCTGCCGCCATTAGCGGACGGCTGCTGGATGGGACCGGCAAGCCGTTGGGCGGGTTCAGGATGACGGTTGACCGGCTGTTCAGCACGACAACCGACGCCACCGGCAGGTTCCGCTTTGACAACCTTGATGGCCGCGGCCATGACCTGATCCTTGAGCAGGCCGGCTGGGTGCTGGATAAATCCTTCTATCCCCAGCCTGCTGCCGGAGAGACAAAACAGTTGGGGGATATGGTGGTGCGCCGCGCCGCAACGCTTGAGATCAGCGGTACACTTGCCATCCACAAGCATATGCCATCGGCTGAAGGGGTAACGCTTTCCCTGAACGGCAGCAGCGTCTGGCGCAACGGCAAGCTTGATGCTAACGGCAAACTGCTGCTGCCGATGCTGCCCCCCGGCAGCTATACCCTGGCGGTTTCCGATTCACGGATGGAGCGGACCGAGCAGCAGATTACCCTGCAGGAGGGGGAGCGTCAGCAGGTACAGCTGGTTGCAACCACCCGTCCCCCCAGCCTTGAGATTGAGATGTACGGCGATGTAATTCTGACGAACAAGCCGGTTGCACTGCGGAGCTATGGTCTTTGGACCGACAGGGCCAAGGTCACTGTTTATCAGATCCCGGCTGAGTCGATCATTGCCAACCGCGTTAACCTGAGCAAACCGGAAGAGATCAATAGCGCCGGTTTAAAGGTGGTCAAGAGTTTCCCCATCGCCCTGAAGCCACAAAAAAGTGACTACCGCAACCGGGCGCGCTTCAAACTGCCGCCACTGTCGGGCGGTGCCTATCTGGTACAGTTGCAGGGGGACGAAGCAACTGCCCGGGTTGCCTTTATCGCAACGGATCTGGGGCTGATTGCCAAGACCGCACCAGATGCAACCCTGCTGCAGGCGGTGCATATCAAGACCGGCAAGCCGCTTGCCAAGGTGGCCCTGTACGGCAGCACCCCGCAGAAGGCTGCTGCATTCAGCGCTCTGGACGGCACCACGAACTGGGATAGAAAAAATCAGGGTAACCGCGTTGTGGGGCGGTTGGGGGGCAACCTGGCAGTGCTGACCCTGGGCGCTGAAGAAGGCGAGAGAAAAGCCAGCGATATCAAGGGCTACCTCTATACCGAGCGGACCGCCTACCGGCCCAGTCAGACCGTTTTCTACAAAGGAGTGATGCGTAAGAAGGGCGGCGATGACTATCAACTACCTCCCACCGGCAAGATCAGCATCAAGGTGACCGATTCCGGCGACAAGACTGTGTTTGAGGATACCCTGACCAGTTCGGCACTGGGCTCGTTCCACGGCCAGTTAACCCTGCCTGCAACCCCGACGCTGGGTGAATACAGCATTGCTGCCACCAGCGGCGCCGATACCTGGCAGGGCAGTTTTAAGGTACTGGAATATCGCAAGCCGGAGTTTGAGGTTAAGCTGCGGGCCAGCAACCCCTTTGAACTGGGCGGTCACCAGATTCCGCTGAAGCTGACTGCCCGTTACTATTTTGGTGCACCAGTGGCCAATGCCAAGGTGGTCTGGCGGGTTTACAGCCAGCCCTGGCTGCAGGGTGAGCGTGAAGGAGGGGGTTTTGGCGAAGAGTCGCTGTCCTATGACGGCTACAATGAGTTTGTGGGCGAAGGCGAGGCCACCCTGGATGCCAACGGCGAGGCCACGATCCAGATCAATGCCAAGACCCATGATCAGCCGGTCCGTTATTCCATTGATGCAGATGTAACTGATCCTGCCTCCCGCCAGGTAACCGGCTCCACCAGCCTGACCATTGTCCCTTCGCTGCTGGATATCCGGGTCAAGGGTGAGCAGTACCTGCTGCAGCCGGGCAAACCGTCCGGCTTTATCCTGCGGGTGGCTGACTGGCAGGGAGTTGCCAAGCCCAATACGCCGGTAGCGCTGATCATTGAGCAGCAGTTTTATGACAAGAAGAGCCGCACCTACAACTGGAAGACCGCCACCACCCTGCGTGACCGTACCGGTAAGGACGGCGCTGTCCGGCTTAGCTACCGTTTCCCCTCCTCTGACTACTGGCGGTTGCGGGCCGAGACCTTTGATGAAGGCAAGCGCCGCAGTTTTAACGAGACCTATGCCTGGGTCTGGGAGCAGGGCAGCAGCTGGGGCGGTAGTTACCGCGAGCTGGAGGCGGAATTTGACAAGAAGAGCTACAAACCGGGCGAAAAGGCCCGCCTGATCCTGCGGGCACCGGCCCAGGGCGGCTCGCTGCTGCTGACCCTGGAAGGTCGCCGCATCCATCAAAGCCGGATAATTCCGATCACCTCTGCGGTGCAGGTGGTTGAGATTCCGGTCACCAAAGAGCTGGCGCCCAACATCCATGTTTCAGCCAGCACCATCGCCAATGGTCGTTTTTATAACCAGCAGGGTCTGTTAAAGGTTGAGTACCAGCCGGGCAAACTGGACCTGATCGTGACGCCACAGCAAGAGGTGTATGCCCCCGGCGATACGGCAAAAATTGTCATCAGCAGCACGACGGAAGGCAAGCCTGTAGCGGCTGAAATCTCGCTGGCCCTGGTGGATGAGGCGATCTTTGCCGTGGCACCGGAAACCCGCGAGGAGATCTACCGTTTCTTCCGGGGGCGGCGTGACCATCTGGTACGCACGATCTACTCTTTCCCACGGCTCTATCTGGGGGGCGCATCAAAGGATCTGGCCAAACTGGCCGGTGATGATGACCTGAAGGGGATCAAGGTTCGCAAGGTGTTCAGGGATACGGCGGCCTGGCTGCCGATGCTGACCAGCGACAGCAACGGTACGGTGGTTGCCGAGGCACAACTGCCGGATAACCTGACCAAGTGGCGTGCCACCGCCGTTGGCCACACCGCAGAGCAGCAGTTTGGCAGCGGACAGGCCAGCTTTATCAGCCGTCTGCCGTTCATGGCCCGTCTGGCGCCACCCCGCTTTATGGTGGCTGAGGACCGGCTGGAGATACCGGGCTTGCTAAACGATGCCAGCAATAAAGAACAGCAGGTTAAAGGGCGCTTTGAGGCCACCGGCCTGACCCTGTCAGGCGAAACCGGCTTTACCGGCAACCTGCCAGCGGGTGGTTCACTGCGTCAGAACATTACCGTGACCGCAACGCAACCCGGACAGGCCCTGCTGAAGCTGACCGCTGCCGGTAGCGAAGGCAAGGATGCCCTTGAGATGAGCTTCCCGGTACTGGCCCGCGCCCTGCAACGGGAACAGGCAACGGCACTCTCCCTGCGCTCTGGCCAGGGCGAGGCACTGCTGACCCAACCGGCTGAGGCGCTGTCCGGTAGCGGCAGCATCAGCGTCACCTTCTCCCCCACCGTGGCAGAAAGCCTGATTCCGGCCCTTGAGTATCTGATCTCCTTCCCCTACGGCTGTGTGGAACAGACCGTTTCCCGCTTTGTGCCGGCGGTCTATGCCCAGCATCTGCTGACCAGACAGGGCCGGAATGTCTCACCATCCCTGCAGGCCAAACTGCCCCGGATTGTGGCAGAAGGGCTGCAGCGTCTGGCTGATCTGCAGCATGAAGATGGCGGCTGGGGCTGGTGGAAGACCGACCATATCAACCCGTACCTGACCGCTCTGGCCATGCAGGGACTGGCCACGGCCAGGCAGGCCGGGGTCACGGTTGATGAGCCGCTGCTGCAGCGGGGTAAAAAGGCCATTGAGGCACAACTGGAAAACGCCAAACCGGAACAGGCCGCAGTGCTGTACCGTGCCCTGACCGCCCACGGCGGCAGTCATCCGGCCACTGAAAAACGGTTGACCAATGGCCTGAAGACCCTGCCTCCGGAGGCAAAGATAGCCGTTGCCGAGGCGTTGGAAAACAGGGGCGAACGGCAGCAGGCAATCGCCATCCTGCAGGGCCTGACCACTCTTTTGCAGCGTGACAGTGAGGCGGCCTGGCTGCCTGAAGGCACTGGCGGCTGGCGTTGGGGCGGGTCATCAATGGAATCAACGGCAGCGCTGCTCTCTGCCATGAGCCGCATTCTGCCGGAAGACCCTGCCACAACCGCCCTGGCCCGCTATCTGGCCCGCAACCAGCGGGGTGGCTGGTGGCAGACCACGGTGGCCTCGGCTGCCGGTGTGCGTGCCCTGGCTGATTTTGTGGCGGCCAGCCATGAACTGGATGCCAGCTACACGGCCCGCCTGATGCTAAACAACAAAGAGGTGGAGCGGTACAGCGTAGAGAAAGGCCGTCTGACCGCCGGTCGCGCCACGCTGACCCTACCGGCTGACAGCATCGGTAACAGCCTGCAGCTTGAAAAATCAAACACCAGCGGCACCGCCTACCTGAGTGCCCGTCTTAACTACCGGGTGCCGGTTGAGCAGATCGCCAAGGCCGATGGTCTGCAGGTTGAACGCACAATCTACCGGATCAGTTCCGTGCAGAAAAACGGCCAGTGGCGCCATGAATACCAGCCGCTGAAACCGGGAGAGCCGGTACAGGTTGGCGAAGACCTGGAGGTACGGCTGAGTGTGAGAAACAAGGCTGATCTGGAATACCTGATTCTGGAGGATTATCTGCCGGCCGGGTTTGAGGTACGTCAGGCAGACCGCGATCCACGCTACGCCAACGAGGCCTACTATCAGGGCTGGTATGATCACAAGGAACGCCGCGATACCCTGATGGCCTGGTTCATCGGCTACCTGCCGGGCGGTAATCATGAATTCCGCTTTGTGGTCTACCCGGAGCTGAAAGGCACGGTTACGGCGCTGCCATCGGCCATCTGGCCGATGTACCGTCCGCACCTGCGCAGCGAAAGCAGTCCTTGGCAGGTGGAAGTGCGCTGATTCTGATGACCACGACTTGTGGTTTGTGATTCGGGTGGTAGACTACAAACAGACTGATGGCCAGTGTGCCGTCAGATATTACGGTTTGAGGAGGTAGTAACCATGCAATGCCAGTTCTGCAAGGCTCAGGTTCCGAGCGGTAGCACCAAATGTCCCCAGTGCGGAACAGCAGTTCAGAATCAGCCAGCAGCAGATTTTGGAGCAGCCTTCAGCAATGCAACCAATCTATGGAAGGACAACCTTGGGGATCTGATTTTACCCAGCCTGGTTTTCTGTCTGGTGGCCTGGGTACCGATCGCCAACATCGGCTTTATCGCCGGTTATAATCGCTCGCTTATCGCCTTCAAAAGAACCGGTAAAAAACCGGAAGTCGGCGATATATTCAACTTCTGGGACTGCTTTGTAAACCTGCTGCTGTACCTCTTAATCCCGTTAGGCGCGTTTGTGGTGCTGTTTATCATCTCAACCATCATGGGTAAGTTGATCGGTATCCTGGGGGCGCTGTTCGGCTTTATACTGATGCTGGCCATACCGGTAGCAATGCTTGCCCTGTCACCCGGCATGTATGCCGTCATTGACAAAAACATGGCTCCGATGGATGCCTTGAAATGGAGCATCAAGACGGTACAGAAAGATCTGGTGAACTGGCTGCTTTCCGTTCTTGTCGGCGGCATTATCGGCAGCCTGTTTGCCCTTATCACCCTGCCCTGGGGACAGCTGATTGTGATTAGTCAGTATGAGGCACGCAAGGACGACTGATACGGTTGCAAAACGATAACGGGTATCATACTTGAAACATCCAACCGGGTCACAATACGCACAATAGAGCGGCATTGTGACCCGGTTCGCATTGATGTAGCGTTGAAATTCTATCGTAAGTACTCTGCCCACAAAACAACCCTAAAAATAATTACAATTTATTCATCCCAGGCACTTGAGAAAACTCCAATCTGCGGTACGCTGTTTACTCCTTACCAGTAAACAAACCGCCTGGAGAGATACTACGATGGCACAACATGAAGAAACAAAGATCGGCGATTACTTTATTCAATCAAACACCATCACCCCGGAACAGTTGACCATTGCCCTGAAACGCCAGAGCCAGTCTAACGACAAGCTGGGCTCTGTTTTGTTGCAACTGGGCTATATCACGACAGAGCAACTGCTGCTGTTTCTGAAGGAATGCTTTCATACCCCTTCCATTGATCTGTTTAATGTTTCTATTGAATCAACCGTGATCAATGCCGTTTCCGTGGAACAGATGAAACGCTTCAAGGCTATCCCGATCATGTTTTCCCCCAAGTTGATCTTTGTTGCCATGTCCGACCCCAACAACATTGAAGCGGTCAATGAGCTAGAATTTTCGCTGGGCAAAAAGATCCAGCCAATTGCTGCACCACATGCCCAGATCAACGCCATCATCGGGTATCTGAACCGTAAAGGGAGCAAACTTCAGGGACCGTTGATCGGCTCTGAAGTGGCGTCTGATGCACGATCAAAAAACTGTACCGAGGAGTCCTACACCATTGAGCAGTTGTTGCGCACGCTGTACCAGCGCAAGGCATCAGACCTGCTGATCTCAGCCGGTCTGCCCCCTTGTCTCAAGATCAACAACGAGGTAGTCCGTCTGCCGTTGCCACACCTGACACCAGAGGCGGTTGAGCTGTTTGCCCAACAAGTTATGACCGATGAGCAGAAAAATGAATTCGAACAAACCGGAGAACTTGATTTTGGCCTGCTTAAACCGGAAATTGGCAGATTCAGGATCAATGCCTATCGCCAGCGTTCCTCCATTTCTCTGGCTATACGCAGCATCAATGATACGGTTCCATCACTGGAAGCGCTGGGCTTCGGTACCGATCTCGATCAGTATGTCTTGCAGCCGGAAGGACTGATTCTGATTGCCGGCCCAACCGGACATGGAAAGAGTACCACTGTTGCCGCCATTCTTGACACCATCAACTCCAAGCGCAAGTGCAATATCATTTCCATTGAAGATCCGATCGAGTTCCTGCACAAACACAAGATGAGCAACATCAATCAGCGGGAGGTGGGACGTGACACCCGCTCATTTAAGGAAGGGCTCAAACATATCTTCAGGCAGGCACCTGATGTGATTGTGATCGGCGAGATGCGGGACGCCGAAAGCTTTGAGATCGCAGTACAGGCAGCGTCCACCGGACACCTGGTGATCAGCACCCTGCATGCCAATACCACCACCAACGCCATTGAACGGGTGATTGAGATCTGCCCCAGCGAAAAACAGGACCAGATCCGTTCGCAACTGGCTGAGGGGCTATTGCTCTGCATCGGGCAACGCCTGTTGCCATCACGGGACAAATCAAAAAGGGTGCTGGCCTATGAAAAACTGGCCACCTCCAACCGGATAAAGAACATGATCCGTGAAAACAAATGCCACCAGATCCGCACCTTCTTCCAGCAGTCCATTGACGAATTTGTACCGCTGGACATCTCGTTGGCAAACCTGGTAAAGACAAGGCAGGTGAGCCCGGAAGAGGCGCTCAAGTACTGTGAAAATCCTGCTGCTTTCAAGATGATGAGCCAGTAAAGGAACGTTGCATGGCCAAAGGATACAACACCAACCAGGAACGCCTGGCGGAGATCAACCGTCTCGGTAAAGAACTGGCCAAGCGGGCTAGATTCAGCTGCGAATGGTGCAGTAGCAAAGATGATCTGCGCCCCTGGGACCATACCCCGGATCATGAACCGGAGCTTTCCGGACTGGCCCTGCTCTGCAGACGCTGCCGTGAACTGGCATCCGGCGGGACAGCTGATCCCAATGAGCTGCATACCCTGCGTAATGCGCTCTGGTCGGATATTCCGGCTGTGGCGGAAGGGGTCGCGCTGGTACTGATCCGCTCCCGCCAGCCCTGGGTACGGGAAGCGATTGAAGAAAGTCTGATCGAAGAAGCGACAAAGTCCCGCCTGCTGGCACTTCTCTAAACTCCTCCCTTTGCATGAAAAGCTAGCCCCTCTGCAACAAAACATGCTATAGGAAAAACTTTCAAACAGACGACACCATTATTTATTACAGGAGTATCCCATGCCTAAATTCATTGAGGGCAATCTTGACGCCAAAGGCCTTACCTTCGGTATCGTGGTCAGCCGTTTTAACAGCTTTATCTGTGAGCGTTTACTGGAGGGGGCGATTGATGCCCTGGTACGCCACGGAGCCAGCGAGGCCGACATTACCGTAGCTCGCATTCCCGGTGCATTTGAGATCCCGCTGGCTGCCAAGACCATGGCTGAATCCCGGAAATTTGATGCCGTGATCTGCCTTGGCGCGGTGATTCGCGGCTCCACCCCGCACTTTGAGTATGTTTCTTCAGAGGTTTCAAAAGGGGTTGCATCGGTTTCCCTGGACAGCGGCATTCCGGTTGCTTTTGGAGTCCTGACGGTTGACACCATTGAGCAGGCGGTTGAGCGGGCTGGCACCAAGGCGGGCAATAAGGGCTTTGAAGCAGCCGTTACCGCCATCGAGACCGTCAACGTCATTAAGGCGCTGAAATAGTATGGGACTTCGACGCGAAGGACGCGAGCTGGCGCTGCAGATGTTGTACGCACAGGACACCCTGCAAGGAAACCTGCGGGACACCCTGCGGGGATTCCGTGAAGGGGTTGAAACCGGAGAGCGGACACGGGAGTTTGCCGAAACGCTGGTGCAAGGCGTGATGGAGCACCGTGAGGCGATTGATCAGGCAATTCTTGCCCGTTCAAAAAACTGGGCCTTGACCCGCATGCCGCGGGTTGACCTGAACATTATGCGGCTGGCAGCCTATGAACTGATGTTCAAACGGGATATCCCCAAGAAGGTCAGTATTAACGAGGCGATCGAGATCGCCAAAAAGTACGGAGACAAGGAATCTCCCGCCTTTGTGAACGGTATCCTGGATGATCTGGAGGCCTGCCCCAAGGATGAGGAGCAGGGTGAATAGAGCATGAGTGATATCAAAGTAGGACTGATAGGCTTTGGCAACATCGGTGCCGGCGTGGTGCGGCTGTTGCAGGAAAATGCACAAACGGTACAGCAGAAGGTGGGTCGTGGCATTATCCTGAAGCGGATTGCTGATCTGGATATCACCAGCGATCGCGGGGTTACCGTTGATCCAGCCATGCTTACCACCGATGTAAATGACATCTTTAATGATTCCGAGATCAGTATCGTGATTGAACTGATTGGCGGCTACGAACCTGCCAAGAGCTTTGTGCTGAAGGCGATTGAAGCGGGCAAGCATGTGGTCACCGCCAACAAGGCGCTGCTGGCCCTGCATGGCGATGAGATCTACGCAGCTGCTGCCCGTAAAGGGGTAGAGGTTCAGTTTGAAGCAGCGGTAGGGGGCGGCATTCCGGTTCTGTCTGCCATCAAGGGCAACCTGTCCGGTAACCGCTTCAGTTCGGTTTTTGGCATCATGAACGGCACCTGCAACTACATCCTGACCCGCATGACCCAGGAAGGTGCTGACTTTAACGATGTGCTGCAAAGCGCCAAAGAGCTGGGCTATGCAGAACCAGACCCCACCTTTGATATTGAAGGGGTTGATACCGCCCACAAGCTGGCAGTGCTGGCCTCACTCTGCTTCGGCACCAGGATCGATTTCAACGCCATTCATACTGAAGGTATTACCGCCATCTCAGGCATTGATATCCGCTTTGCCGAGCAGTTCGGCTACCGGATCAAGCTACTGGCCATCGGCAAACTGACTGATGACGGTCAGCTGGAGGTGCGGGTTCACCCCACCATGATTCCGCTGCACAACCCGTTGGCAGATGTGAACGGCGTCTTTAACGCCATCCACCTGACCGGTGACTTTGTCGGACCGGTGTTGTTCTATGGCCGGGGAGCGGGCCAAAACCCCACTGCCAGTGCCATTGTAGGGGATCTGGTAGCGCTTTCCCGCAGCATCTGTGCCGGGGTACAGAATCGTAGATCCGCGCCACTGGGCTTTCTAGACAGCAGTATCACCACCCTGCCGCTTAAGCCGATGGAAGAGATCGTCACCAGCGTCATGCTGCGCTTTACCGCCCAGGACCAGCCCGGTGTACTGGCCGGCATTGCCGGCGTGCTGGGCAAAAACGGCATCAGCATTGAATCCATGGTACAGACCGCCCGTCACAACGGCGGCCAGGCGGTGCCGATTGTGATCAAGACCCATGAGGCCCGTGAAGGCGCCATCCGTGCAGCCCTGGCTGAGATCGACAGTTTTGACTTTATCAGTGAAAAAAGCCGTTTAATCAGAATAGAAGACAATCTGGAATAGGAGAAAAGGTATGCAGACAAAGATTATTTTGCCTGAGGACAAACTCCCCAAGCAGTGGTACAACATCATCCCTGACCTGCCAGGTCCGCTGGCACCGGTTATTTCACCCCGCACCGGAGAGCCGGTCACCCCTGATGAGCTGCTGGCCATCTTCCCGCCTGCCATCCTTGAACAGGAGATGTCTAATCAACGCTGGATCGACATCCCTGAGCAGGTTCGTGATATCTATACCATGTGGCGGCCCTCCCCCATGTTCCGGGCACACCGTCTTGAAAAGGCGTTGGGTACGCCAGCCAAGATCTACTACAAATACGAAGGGGTCTCTCCGGCCGGTTCACACAAGCCTAACTCAGCGATTCCCCAGGCCTTCTACAACAAGCAGGCCGGGATCAAGCGTCTGGCCACCGAAACCGGCGCCGGACAGTGGGGCAGTTCCCTCTCCCTGGCCTGCAGCCTGTTTGGACTTGAGTGCACGGTCTACATGGTTAAGGTTTCCTATTTCCAGAAACCATACCGTAAGTCCATGATGCAGATGTGGGGGGCTACCGTACACCCGTCACCTTCGGATCAGACCAATGCCGGGCGGGAAGCCTTGGCAGCTGATCCCGACTCCAACGGCAGTCTGGGACTGGCCATCTCCGAAGCGGTGGAAGATGCTGCTACCCATAGTGATACCAACTATGCCCTGGGCAGTGTGCTGAACCATGTCTGCATGCACCAGAGCGTGATCGGTCTGGAGGCGATTGAACAGATGAAAATGGTTGGGGATTACCCTGATGTGGTGATCGCCTGCTGCGGCGGTGGCTCCAACTTTGCCGGCCTGGCCTTTCCGTTCCTGGCTGATAAATCTGCAGGCAAGCCGGTACGTTGCCTGGCGGTAGAGCCAGCCTCCTGCCCTACCCTGACCAAAGGTGTCTACGACTTTGATTACGGCGATACCGCCAAGCTGGGACCGATTGCCAAGATGTACACCCTGGGCCATGACTTCATGCCCCCAGGCATCCATGCCGGAGGCCTGCGCTACCACGGCGAATCACCGCTGGTATCACAGCTCTACAATGCCGGCCTGATTGAGGCTCGCGCGGTAATGCAGACCGGCTGCTTTGAAGGCGCAATTCTGTTTGCCAAAACAGAGGGTATCGTACCGGCACCGGAATCATCCCACGCCATACGGGCTGCCATTGATGAAGCGCTGCAGGCCAAGGAAGAGGGCAAGGAGAAGACCATCCTGTTCAACCTGTCCGGCCACGGCTTCATGGATATGACCGCTTACGACAACTATCTGGCTGGCAACCTGGAAGACTATGAGTATCCGGCAGAGATGGTGCAGGAATCGTTAAAGCATCTGCCGAAGGTAAACCTGTAAAATAATTCCACGAAACACGGAGGCACGGAGACACGGAGGATCTTTTTTGCAGAAAAACTTTTTGATTTTCTCTGTGCCTCTGTGTCTCTGTGTTAAAATTCGATGGTAAAAATCAAGATCTGCGGCATAACAACCCCCGAGGACGCCCTGACCGCTGTTGAAGCCGGTGCGGATGCCTTGGGGTTTGTCTTTTACAAGGAATCCCCCCGTCACATCTTCCCGGAAGAGGCGGCCCGGATCATCAACCTGTTGCCACCATTTGTACAGGCGGTGGGACTGTTCGTGAACGAGGCCCCGGAAATTGTCAATCAGGTCAGCCGGAACTGCAGACTGGGACTGGTGCAGTTACATGGTGATGAGACACCGGATTACTGCAGGAAGATCGAACAGCGGGTCATGAAGGCCTTTCGGGTCCGCTCCCTGACCTGTCTTGATCCAATCGCTGACTACCGACTGTCCGGCTGCCTGCTGGATGCTTATTCTCCCTCCTTCTATGGTGGCACCGGCATGAGCTTCAACTGGGAGATTGCCCGCGAGGCGATCACACGCAGTCACCGGATTGTACTGGCAGGTGGCCTGACCCCGGACAATGTGGCAGAGGCGATCCGCCAGGTACGGCCCTACGGGGTTGATGTATCCAGTGGGGTTGAATCTGCACCTGGCAGGAAAGATGCCGATAAGGTACGAGCGTTTATACGCAATGCAAAGGAAGTCTATAGTCATGAAACAACCTGATAAACGAGGCCATTTTGGTATCCACGGCGGCCGGTATGTGCCGGAAACCCTGATGCCTGCCCTGAAGGAGTTGGAAGAGGCCTATGCCCATTACCGCAATGACAAGGAGTTCAAGCAGGAGTTTCAGTACTACCTGCGGGAATACGTGGGCCGTCCTTCGCCACTCTACTTTGCCGAGAAGCTGACCCGCCAGTTGGGTGGCGCCAAGATCTACCTGAAACGGGAAGACCTGAACCACACCGGCGCCCACAAGGTTAATAACACCATCGGCCAGGGACTGCTGGCCAAGCGGATGAAAAAGGAGCGGGTGATTGCCGAGACCGGTGCCGGCCAGCACGGTGTAGCCACCGCCACCATCGCCGCCCTGTTCGGCATGCAGTGTGAAGTATTCATGGGGTCGGAGGATATCCGGCGTCAGGCCCTGAACGTCTTTCGGATGAAGCTGCTGGGAGCCACGGTTAATCCGGTGACTGCCGGTACCGCCACCCTTAAGGATGCCATGAACGAGGCGCTGCGTGACTGGGTCACCAATATCCGGAACACCTTCTATGTAATCGGCACCGTTGCTGGCCCACATCCCTACCCGATGATGGTGCGTGATTTTCAGTCAGTCATCGGTACTGAGGCAAAAAAACAGCACAAGAAGGTTGAAGGCCGCCTGCCGGATGCCCTGGTGGCCTGCGTTGGTGGCGGCAGCAACGCCATGGGGCTGTTTTACCCTTTCTTAAAGGATACCGCTGTCCGCCTGATCGGCGTAGAAGCTGCCGGTCATGGCATAGCCAGCGGTGCCCATGCTGCACCGCTCTGCGCAGGTCGCCCCGGTATCCTGCATGGTCAGCGCAGCTACCTGCTACAAGATGAGCATGGCCAGGTTGCCAATGCCCATTCCATCTCTGCCGGTCTGGACTACCCCGGTGTGGGACCGGAACATGCCTGGCTGAAAGACACTGGCCGGGCAGAGTATGTCTCCATTACTGATGATGAGGCACTGGAAGCATTCCAGCGCCTGACCAGAGAAGAAGGGATCATGCCGGCCCTTGAATCATCCCACGCCATTGCCCATACCCTTAAACTGGCCCCCACCATGCCCAAAGATCAGACCATTGTGGTCTGTCTGTCAGGCCGGGGTGACAAAGATATTCATACGGTGGCAGATGCGCTGGGCGTGAAGTTCTGATATAGTCTACAACCAGTTACCAACCTATCCTGGAGGATTGTATGCGACTGATTACCCGCTCTGATTTTGATGGTCTGGTCTGTGCCGTGCTGCTGAAAAATGCCGGTATTATTGAGTCATACAAATTTGTTCACCCCAAGGATGTGCAGGATGGCAAGATAGAAGCCACTGAAAATGATATAGCCGCCAACATCCCCTATATTCCGGGCTGCGGACTCTGGTTTGATCACCATATGAGCGAGGATGAGCGACTTAAATTTAACTGTGACTTCAAGGGTGAAAGCCGTTGGGCTAAAAGCTGTGCCAGAGTGATCTATGATTACTACGGTGGTGCCGCCAAATTCCCCGGCATTGAAGCGATGATGATAGCGGTGGACAAGACCGACTCCGGTGACCTGACCGTTGATGAAGTGTTGACCCCCCAGGGCTGGCTGTTACTCTCCTTCATGATGGATCCCCGCACCGGTCTGGGGCGTTACAAGGATTACCGGATCAGCAACTATCAACTGATGGAAGAGTTGATTGAGATGTGCCGCACCATGCAGATTGAAGAGATCCTGGCCAACCCTGATGTCAAGGAGCGGATTACCCGCTATAACGAGCAGGAGGCAGTCTACAAGCAGATGATTCAGCAAAATTCAAGGGTTGAGGGCAAGGTACTGATCATTGATCTGCGTAACGTTGAAGAGATTGCAACCGGCAACCGTTTTGTGGAATACAGTCTTTACCCGGATGTTCTGACCTCTGTCCGTATCATGTGGGGCCTTAACCAGCAGAACACCGTCTTTGCGGTGGGACACAGCATTATCAACCGCGGTTCCAAGATCAATATCGGTTCACTGATGTTGAAAAACGGCGGGGGTGGACACTTTCAGGTTGGCACCTGCCAGGTGGAGAATGATAACGTTCAAAAGGCCTTGCAGGATGTACTGGACAAGCTCAACTCTTAGCCAAATCAGCACACTGTTTAGCATCACTAAAAGCCGCGTTTTCGCGGCTTTTTTTGTTGACGACAAACGCTTGTTCAGGTATCTAGCAAAAACTTGTTTTATTTTCAAAAGGAGGACGGACGATGCATCTTGTTGACCAAATCAAGGAAAAGGCCAAAAAGAATCTGCAGACCGTGGTGCTGCCGGAAAGCTATGATGAGCGGATGCTCTTTGCTGCAGAAAAGATCGTCAAGGAAGGGCTTGCAAAGCTGGTCATCCTTGGTGACCCTACCAGGATTCAGGCCGAGGCCACTGCTAAAGGGATCAATCTGGCTGGTGTGGAACTGCTAAATCCGGCTGACTCACCCAAACTTGATCAGTACATCGCAGACTTTGTTGAACTGCGTAAATCAAAAGGAATGACTGCTGACGAAGCCAGAAAGCTGCTAACTGCCGATGACAACCTGTACTATGCCGGTATGATGGTCCGCAATGGCGATGCAGGCGGTGAAGTAGCCGGTGCCACCGGCACCACCGGTAATGTGCTGAAGGCTGCTTTCCAGAC
>NZ_JAOTRZ010000318.1 GCF_030247655.1 Trichlorobacter sp.
AGCCACAGGAGCCTTAATATCTTCAATCGGTTCGCTACCAATATACGGGAATACGTCACGATTCAGGCGGCTCATGATCGTTACCGCATGGCCCTCTGTCCATTGATCAATAAACCGCCCATGCCATTCACGGGCTATCACTTCAAAACTGTTAGCAGCCTTTTCAAGCCGGGTTTGCTTTTGAGCCTTCTTCACAGCACCAGGATCAACTCCGCCTGCAATGGTACGCTTGGCATCCAGCAGCTTCTGTCTGGCATCGGACAGGGTGATAACCGGATAAGCCCCGAGATGTAACTCTTTGGCCTTTCCTTCAAACCGGTACTTGATCCGCCAGAGTTTACCTCCTGAAGGGGTGACAGCCAGATACAGACCGCCACCATCAAACAACCGGTACTCTTTTTCTTGTGGTTTGGACTTACTTATCTTCAGATCCGATAATGGCAAAACCCGCTTTGGCATTGGCCTTACCTCCGTTTTGGGGGTGTCTGAATTTTTTTGGGGTGGTTTTACAGAGAAAACACCCCCAAAAACTTCGGATTCAAGCATATCAAAGCGAACAACAACGCACAACACAAAAGCAAAAGCCCCTGATTTATCAGAGGCTTTTGAACGTATCCGCACTATGGCGAACGGTTAATTGGTGGAGGCGGTCGGAGGGGAAGACGCACAATCTCACCACCACAAGCACCTTATAAATTATTGAGTCTGTTGAGCAATTTCGCGTCCGACACAGAACTCTACGGTTCCAGTATACCGGATATTGTACCGCTCAGTATACCCAACAGATGTACAGCAAATACAGTCAATAATTTAGCTTATTTACAAAGAGCGTGGAGTGAATCCCAAAACAGGAGTCACATTCAGGAGTCTAACGGCATCTATTTGGTCTTGGCAAGTTCAGTATTCACGCCATCTCTTAACACGGCACTTGGCTTAAACGCCAATACCCTCCGTGTTGCAATCGCAATCACTTTACCAGCGCCATAAGTGCGACCGGCCTCCTTGAGGGTGGGGCGGTCTTGGCGCAGTTGGACATTAATCAAGGTCTAAGTTCTTTTCCTGGGCCGTACCAGTCACTTAGAAGCAAGCTTATGCCATTGCTAATTTCGTCTCTTCTGGATTCATAAGACTTATTGTTTGTAACAATTATGGCGAATGACTGTTTCGTTAGTTGGTTCTGCCTACCGCTATGCTCATCAACATGTGCAGAATATATGGGTGTCATGATGCCACTAGTTAAGTAATATTCAGCATTGACATTTTTGAATGCGTCCCATATTTCAAATATTGCTTCATCAACATCATGATGTTCTGAACTTGAAAGTGTATCGGGACCCCCATTGTTGGGATAACGTCTTTCATAATAAGCGTTTATTCGATTTAATCTCGGTGAAAGTTGTGCCGAGCAAGAGAGACCAAGATCAACCGCAAGCTTAAGGGCGGCTCCCACATTATGCCCAGCTTCTCGATTTCGCCCCAAAGCCTTTGATTTGTCTCTAACGGCTTTAAATGCGTCATCAGCTGTATTAATAGCTGGATCTTTAAACAGCAGATATGCTTTTAATAGCTTTTCTACTGACTGAGTAGCCATTTCAAAGCTTGACCACAAGCCATTGAGCATTCCAAATCTGGCCAATAGATAGTCTTCATTTGATTTCCATGCTAATTCCCACGCATCTTTATTTTGTCTCAAAAACTCGTGTAGTTCTTTTTGCGTGCTCACAATCTCTCCTGTTATAATGATCTCATCGTTGTAGAAGGAGACCAGCAATGAGTCAATTTTAACCATAAGGATTGCCACATGCTCGAATAGCCTTCAAACTTACTGGACGAAAGAGTTGCCTTCCAACCAGAATTGCGGAGGCCTTCAATACTTGAAGCTATTTGTTCAGGGTAACGTTCCATATTGCAATTTTTTGCTAACTCTCTTGGCAATTAATATAGGTCGAATATCCTTTCCAACGAACCATGAAAAAAGGAAGTAAAAGCCAATAAATAAAAGGCTTGTCACATACTGGCTTGCTGACGATGCTTTTAGTAACAAGAAAGAAATTGGTACACCCATGAAAATCACTAAAAGGATGGAAGTCACAAAAAACAAGTGTGTACCGAAACCCAAGACCACGGTTAGTTTTCCATCTTTTACTTCAAGGTAAAACGAGGCAACCCGAAGCTCAAAAAGCGATAAATTACCGGTTGCATAAGCAGCCATAAGTGCGTTTACAAATTGTGGAGAACCTATTCTTCCAACGACACTACGAAATATTTCCTCATTCCGGGCTGTCATAACCAGCTGATGTACTGTCTCGTTG
>NZ_JAOTRZ010000027.1 GCF_030247655.1 Trichlorobacter sp.
GCTGTCGTTATAGTAGATGTGGGATGATATAGGAACTGTATGAACTGGCAGATTCAGCAAATACTGCGGCGTAGACGTGCCGCAGAGACAGGTGCCATCCCGGCTGGGCGTGGAGGGGCGCTCTCGGTCTGTCTGGTCTATCCTAATCACTACAGCGTGGCCATGAGTAGTCTGGGGTTCCAGGCGGTCTACAAGCTGTTTAATGATCAGCCTGATCTGGTCTGTGAACGTGCATTTCTGCCGGATCGGGATGAGCTTGCTCTTTATGAAAAATCAGGTGATACGTTGGTCTCATTTGAGAATGAGCGTCCCTTGTCTGATTTTGATCTGATCGCCTTTTCTGTCTCCTTTGAGCCGGATTTTATCAATATCCCCCGTATTCTCAGGCTGGCGCGTATTAGCGAGCTTTCTGCGGAACGCGGTGCTGCTGAACCGTTGGTGCTGGCCGGTGGGGCTGCTTTCTTTATCAATCCAGAACCGGTAGCTGATTGTATTGATCTGATTGCCGTGGGTGAAGGGGAAACACTGATACCAATCCTGGCTGATTTTCTGGTTCAATATCAGCAAACAGAACGTCGCGAACTGCTCCGGGAAGCTGCTGATTTGCCCGGCATCTACGTGCCCTCACTACCATCTTCAAGCCCGATAGCCCGGCTCTGTGCACCCAAAGAGTCTCCTCCCTCCTGTTCTGTTGTGCTGACTGATGAAACAGAATTTGGCAACATGTATCTGGTGGAGGTCAGCCGGGGATGTCCGCGGGGGTGCCGTTTCTGTGCTGCAGGTTTTGTGTATCAACCATTCCGCCAGCAACCGCTGGAACTGCTAAAGGCCGCAGTGTGTGAAGGGCTTCAGCATCGTAAGACCATCGGTCTGGTTGGTGCAGCAGTGTCTGATCACCGGGATATTGAGGCGCTCTGTGAATTTGTTGTCCAGCAGGGTGGCTCTCCGTCGTTATCATCGCTACGGGTAGACCGGCTGACCCCATCGATGCTTGAGCTGCTGGCAAAATCAGGTCATCGCACGATCTCTCTCGCCCCTGAGGGGGGCTCTCAGCGGATGCGTGATATGATCAGGAAGAATCTGACTGATGAGCAGATCCTTGATGCTGCAGAGGCAGTTGCCCGGGCTGGTATTCTGAACCTGCGCCTGTATTTTATTATAGGTTTGCCAGGGGAAACTGATGAAGATCTGGAAGCGATGGTGCGTCTGACCGCTGCTATCAAGGATCGCGTGCTTGAGCAGGCCCGTGCGCACAAACGGTTGGGAGAAATCACGCTGTCGGTGAACCCGTTTATTCCCAAACCGTTTACGCCGTTGCAGTGGGCAGGTATGTGCCCGCTGGATGAGTTAAAGCATAAGGTGGCCTGGCTTGAAAAGCAGATCCGGCCGCTTGCTAATGTCAGGCTTAAGGTGGAAGAGCTGCAAGGGTGTGTTCTGCAGGCGTTGCTTTCGCGGGGGGGGCGGGAACTGACTGATCTGGTTCTGAAGATGTCAGAGGGGCTGAACCTTAAAAAAGCAGCCAAGGTCTGCGCTATCAATACAGAGCACAGTGTTACGACAACGCTTCCCGTGGATGCCGTACTGCCTTGGGATGTTGTTCATTCAGCCGAGCGTACCAGGCTTGAAGCAGAATATCGCGCAGCTATGCAGGTGATCGGGGTGAGTGTATGAAGCAGTGCAGTATTTGTGGTGCAGAGTATGATGAAAATGCCGAAATATCATCCGTGTTTCATGAAGCCGGTGAGTGGTTAGCCGAGGAGGTCTGGAAGGATGGTGGAGAACTCTGTCCTCAGTGTCTTGAGAACCGGGCGCAGCTGGCTATGATGTATGCCCATGATTGTAACCAATAAAAACGGCCTCCATTTGGAGGCCGTTTTTATTGGACTGTGGTAACGCCGGGCTCTAGTCTACCGATTTTCTCAGAAAGGTGGGGATGTCATAGGCATCCTCATCATCAAAGGAAACTGAGCCGACATGCCGTGTTGGGCGGGGCCCATCAGCCTTCTGACGCTGATCGCGAATGAAGGTAGGTGTCTCAATGCTCACAACGGTATTAGGTTTTGCAACAGCGGCAATGCTGCTGAAGCCACGATTCCGTTCAGTCTCACCGAATTTATCGCCAAAGCCCGTCACAATGGCCGTTACCTTGATGGTCTCTCCCATGGTCTCATCAATCACCACACCGATGATAATGTTGGCGTCTTCATGGACCTTCTCGTGAACGGTCTTGTTGACCGCATCAAAATCATCCATGGTCATGCTGGAGGAACCGGTGATGTTAACCAGTACCCCTTTGGCGCCAGAGACATCAATGTCTTCAAGCAGCGGTGAAGAGATCGCCTTGATGGCGGCCTCTATGGCGCGATTATCGCCTTCAGCAATACCGATACCCATCATGGCCATGCCACGTTCACTCATGATTGCTTTAACGTCAGCAAAGTCGACGTTGATGAAACCAGAGGTGGTAATCAGATCTGAAATGCCCTGCACAGCCTGGCGCAGTACATCGTCAGCAGGTTTAAAGGCATCCAGGATGCCAAGTGAGCGGGGAGCAATACTGATCAGGCGGTCGTTAGGGATGATGATCAAGGAATCAACATGCTGCTTCAGTGCGCGAACCCCTTCATCAGCCTTGGCCATCCGCTGCTTGCCTTCACGGGAGAATGGTTTGGTGACGATACCGACAGTGAGTGCGCCAGCTTCACGGGCTGCCTCGGCAATAACCGGCGCAGCACCAGTACCGGTGCCACCCCCCATGCCGGCAGCAATGAAGATCATGTCGGCACCCTTCAGCATATCAACCAGTTTGTCTTTATCTTCAAGAGCAGCATCGCGACCCACATTGGGGTTGGCGCCTGCACCAAGACCTTTTGTCAGTTGACCACCCAACTGAATTTTTACCGGTGCCTTTGAGGAGCGGAGTGCCTGGGCATCAGTATTGGCAACAATAAATTCCACCTTGTTCATGCCGCTGGTCACCATGGTGTTAACGGCATTGCCGCCGCCACCACCTACGCCAATGACCTTGATGACCGCACTCTGCTCGATGGTCTCGTCAAATTCGAACATCCGCTCCCCCTTGTGTAGAGTCAATATAAGTTGTCAGGGCTGCCTCAAAACTGGTGCGATCCCTTTTGTCTCGTAGATTTCTTTAGAAAAATTCTTTGAACCAGCTCTTCATCCGCCGGGTGGTGGTATTAAAGATGCTGTCTTCCGATTTGGCTGCTGGAAATTCACGTGGGCCCTGGTTGCGGCTTCCGTACACGATGAGTCCGACTCCTGTTGAATAAACCGGTGAATTAACTACATCGGTAAGCCCGCCAATCTTCTGTGGCAGACCGCGTCGAACAGGGAGATTGAAGATTTGCTCAGCCAACTCAGGCATCCCCTCAAGTATACTCGATCCACCGGTAATTACAACCCCGGATGCAATGGAGTCTTCCAGTCCTGACTTGATAATTTCACGATTTACCAGTGAAAACAGCTCTTCTACGCGGGGACCTAAAATTTCACATAAAACATTTCTGGACAGCTCACGCGGTTTGCGGCCACCAACGCTGGGAACCTCGATTTTTTCATCCTTGCCCACCAGAGCCGACAGGCAGCAACCTTGGTTGCGTTTGATCTTTTCTGCCTCAGCAAACGGCGTACGCAAACCTACGGCAATGTCATTGGTCAGTTGATTACCACCAAGGGAGATGACCGAGGTGTACTTGATGGCGCCATCACAGAAGATGGCGATATCAGTGGTGCCGCCGCCGATATCAACCAGGCAGACCCCCAGCTCTTTTTCATCTGCTGACAGTACCGCCTCAGAGGATGCCAACTGCTCAAGCACAATATCGGCAACATCCAGTCCGGCACGATTACACGATTTAACGATATTCTGGGCGCTGGCAACCGCACCGGTGACAATATGCACCTTTGCTTCAAGTCGGACACCACTCATGCCAAGCGGTTCACGGATGCCGTCCTGCTCATCAATGATGAACTCCTGGGGCAGGATGTGGATCACTTCCCGATCCATCGGGATGGCGATTGCCTTGGCAGCGTCAATCACCCGCTTGACATCTTCCTGTGAAACCTCACGGTTCTTTATGGCGATCACACCCTGGGAATTGATCCCTTTGATATGGCCGCCGGCAATACCGGCGTAGACTGACTTGATTTCGCAACCAGCCATCAGTTCGGCTTCTTCAATCGCCTTTTTGATTGAGGTAACCGTACTTTCAATATTGATGACCACACCCTTGCGCAGGCCGCTGGATGGGCTGGTGCCAATACCGACAATCTCAATGCCATCCTCGGTATGGTTGCCGACAATGGCACAAATTTTGGTGGTGCCGATATCAAGTCCAACAATCAGGTTATCTCTTCTGGCGGACATAGTATTCCTCCCCTATAAGCGTTGAACAATCGATTCAACCCTTTTTAACTACGATCCGGTCGCTGTAGTCCAGGTCAATATACTGCAGCCCCGGTTGTTGTGTCATAAGATTTTGGTAAATACGTGAAAAGCGTTGCAATTTCATGTCGAAATCATCGGTTCCGATCTTTACAGGCAGGGCACCGGCAGTGGTATACAGGGTAAAACCGTGGCCCCTATCGTAATGAATCTCCGACACATCCGCAAGGATAAAGGAACCATGCTGCTTGAGTGCCTCAATCAGATTTGATGCGGTTTTCAGGGCCTCTTTGGTTGCTGTTGGATCATTGTTCAGATCATCTTCAGCAATACCGGTTACCACGGGGAAATCAAGGCTATCCCCAAAGTTTAAGGGCTTAAACGGTTCTCCCTTGTCATCCAGATAATAGAGGAGTCCCATGTTGATGACTGCCACCGGTTGTCGTTCGCTGACACTGACGGCAATGGTGCCAGGAAAGAAGCGTTGCACCCGTACCGAAGCGACCCAGGGGTTGGAGGATACCTGCTGGCCGATGCTCTTCAGACGCAGTGTCAGCAGGTTCTGGCCCGGTGTGACGCCGGTCAGGGCAACAATCTCTTCATGGGTCAGTCGTTTGGTGCCACGTACCTCAACCTTCTGCACCGGAAATGGCGTTGACTGCATCAGAGCGTGGATTGAGGCTGCTATCAGTCCACCCACCAGCAGTGCCAATCCTGCGCGGCTGCCGATTCTGATCAAAGGTAGCAGATATTTGCGAAGATCGACCGGTTCTTTCTTGACCTTGAGCCTGTTCGACGCCACCTTTTTGTTCTTGGGGGGGCTGCCGATGTGTCGCAGGTCGGTCATCATGCTGCGTTACTCACCTTGGTGCTTGCTGATTTGAGAATCCGTTCAACCAGCTGTTCAAAGGAAAGTCCGGCGCCTTTTTGAGCGATTTCAGGTAGCAGTGACAGGGCGGTCATGCCTGGCAGGGTGTTCACCTCCAGCAGATAGCAGTCACCTGCTTCGGTTACCAGAAAGTCAACCCGGCAGTAGCCATCACAGCCCAGCGCCTGGTGAGCCTTCCGCCCCTGTTGCTGCACTTTATTATACAGGGCATGATCCAGCCTGGCTGGAAAGAAATGTTCAGCCATGCCGTCGCTGTATTTTGCTTCAAAATCGTAGAACTCTTTCTTGGGAACAATCTCTATGGCACCGATCGGCTGGTTGTCCAGAATTCCGACCTGGACCTCCTGGCCTTTAATGTACTGTTCTATCAGCACCATTTCATCGTAGCGAAAGGCATCATCCAGGGCAGCCTGCAGCTCTTCGGCTTTTTTAACGATTGAGACGCCGACTGAGGAACCTTCCTGCACCGGCTTGACTACAGCAGGCAGGCCAAAGGGAAGGGTTTCAGCACTGCAGCTTTCACCACGACGTAACGCAATGTAAGGTGTGATGGTTAGTCCGGCAGCAGCAAAGGCCTGCTTGCTGTACAGTTTATGCATGGCCAGGGCGCTGGCCAGTACGCCGGAACCGGTGTAGGGAATCTGCATCAGTTCCAGCAGACCCTGGATGCAGCCGTCTTCGCCGTAACGACCGTGCAGGGCAATAAAGGCAACTTCAATTTTTTCATCACGCAGTATAGTTGCCACTTGGTTGCGTACATCAATGGCGGTGCTGTCATAGCCCAATGCCAGAAGTGCCTGATGAACCGCCATGCCGCTTTTCAGCGACACATCCCGCTCAGCTGATAGTCCTCCCATCAGTACGCCGATCTTTTTCGCCTTCATGGCTCCTCCCCCACAATCCGCACTTCTTCTTCCAGCTGTATTCCTGTGGTTGCCAGCACTGCCTGTTTCACCTTTTCAGCCAGCTCCAGACAGTTTGTGGCTGTTGCGTTACCACGGTTGATCAAAAAATTGCTGTGTAACTCTGCCATCTGAGCCCCGCCAACGGTCTGTCCTCGCATCCCGGCAGCGTCAATCAATCTCCAGGCTGCCTGACCCGGTGGGTTCTTGAAAAATGATCCGGCACTGGGATAACCAACACTGTGCTTGGTGCGTCGCAGCTCAAGATCCTTACGAATCTCTTCCTCGGTACATGCGGGATCTGTCGGCTCCAGTTGCAGAATCGCAGCCAGGATAATATCACCTTGCTGCAGGTCAAGTCGGCGATACCCATACTCGATCTGGCTGTGGTCTACGTCCTGCACAGCTCCATGACGTAGCAAACAGAGTGAATCAGCATGGTTCAGCAGACCATTGCCATAGGCACCGGCATTCATCCTGATTGCGCCGCCAATGGTGCCGGGAATGCCGGAGATAAAACCGATGCCACCTAACCCAAGCTGTTGTCCGAAACGAACCACCTGCAGATTTTCTGCCCCTGCCCAGGCCTTGATACAGCCATTGCCAAGGGCTTCCAGTCTATTCAGGTGTTCAAGGGAGATCACCGCGCCTCTGATACCGCCCTCCCGCACCAGCAGGTTATAGCCGCCTCCAACTACCATGCGGGGTACCTGATTCACATCCAACCAGTTGACCAGCAGCAGCAGGTCTTCCAGGTCTTCAGGCACCGCATACAGGTCTGTTGGCCCCCCCACTTTCAGGGAGGTGTGGCGGCTCATCAGCTCATTCTGGAGCAGTTCACCGCAGAAGCCCGGGCATATCTGGCCAGAAAGGCTCATTACAGTTTTTTCACCAACTCTTCACCGGCCTGCCAGATATTGCCGGCTCCCAGGGTGATCACGATGTCGCCTTCTTTGACGATCCCGGCCAGGTGATCAGGCAGGTCATTCCGGTCAGCAATGTAGGTCACGTCCCGTTGGCCATGGCGGCGAGTCTCTTCGGCCAGACGTTCTGCGGTAACGCCGGGGATCGGCTGCTCACTGGCAGCATAGATATCGGTCAAGACAAGCACGTCGGCATCGTAGAAGCAGGTCACAAATTCGTTGAACAGCTCCTTGGTGCGGCTGTAGCGGTGGGGCTGGAATGCCACCACCAGACGTCGATCGGGCCAGCCGTTGCGGGCTGCCCCCAGGGTGGCCCGGATTTCAGCAGGATGATGGCCATAGTCATCCACCACCATGATCCCGTTTTTCTCGCCTTTAACCGTAAAGCGGCGCCCAACACCGCCAAACTGGGCAAAACCTTCCTGGATCTTGTCAAACGGTACATCCAGCTCCAGTGCCACAGCGGTACAGGCCAGGGCGTTCAGTACGTTGTGGGCACCAGGCATGTTGAAGCTGATCTCACCAAGGCGGTAGCCTTTGTAGTGGGCGGTAAAAGAGGTCTGGAATCCATCCAGCTTGACATGGGTGGCACGCAGGTCAGCCTGGGACGAGAGGCCGTAGGTCATAAACCGCTTCTTGATCCGGGGGATGATCTCGTTAATGTTGCGGTCTTCCTGGCACAGCACCGCTAGGCCGTAGAATGGCACCTTGTTGATAAAGGAGACGAAGGTGTCTTTGATCTGCTCCAGACCGCCGGTATAGAAGTCCAGGTGGTCGGCATCAATATTGGTGACCACCGCAATGGTGGGGGAGAGGGTCAGGAATGAACCATCGGACTCATCCGCCTCTGCCACCAGAAATTTGCCCTGTCCCAACTTGGCATTACTGCCCAGGGTGTTCAGCTTGCCGCCGATGACGATGGTCGGATCGATCCCGGCATGGGTCAGTACCGTGGCTACCATTGAGGTGGTGGTGGTCTTGCCATGGGTACCGGCAATGGCGATGCCGTACTTCATCCGCATCAGCTCTGCCAGCATCTCGGCCCGCGGGATGACCGGCACCATGCGATGCTTGGCCTCAATCACTTCAGGGTTGTCGCTTTGTACAGCTGTTGAGGTGACCACTACATCCACGTTGGTCAGGTTTTCTGCGGCATGGCCGACGCAGATCTCGCCACCAAGACTGCGCAGTCGCTCGGTGGTCTCGCTCTCCCTCAGGTCAGAACCGGATACCTTATACCCCAGGTTCAGCAGCACTTCGGCAATGCCGCTCATACCGATGCCGCCAATACCTACGAAATGGATCTTTTCTATATTTCCGTACATGGCTGTACCCCTTCCAGCATCTGGTCAACAATGACCTTGGCCGCATCCAGGCGGGCCAGGGCTGCTGCATTCTCGCCAATCAGTTTCAGCGTATCGCGGTTCTCCATCAGTCTGGCAATGGCGTTGGACAACCCGTTGCCGCCGATCTCCTGTTCCACCAGCATTTCACAGGCTCCCTTTTTCAGCAGGGCCTCGGCGTTCTTGCGCTGATGGTCATCAGTGGCATGGGGGAACGGCACAAACAGGCAGGCCTTGCCCAGTGCCGTGACCTCTGCAATGGTAGTCGCTCCTGCCCGGCAGATGATCAGGTCTGCCCGGTGGTATTCCGTTGCCATATCATCAATAAACGGGCGGACGTCCGCCGCAATGCCGCTTTCCTGATATGCTGCCTGCACCTGTTGCAGGTCAGCCTCACCGGTCTGGTGGGTGATCTTCAACAGAGCACGCTGTTGTTGATCCAGTTGAGCCACCGCCTTGGGTAACTCCACGTTCAGGGCGTGGGCGCCCTGGCTACCACCAAAAATGAACAGTTGAAACGTTTCACTCTGTTGCTTTTCCTGCAGGTTTTGGGTCAACATATCCACTATCTGTTTTCTAAGCGGATTGCCGGTCAGCAAGGTGCAGTCCTTGGGAAAGAACAGTGCCGACTCCTCCAGCGAGATGAAGACCTTGTTGGCAACCCGTGACAGCACCTTGTTGGACATGCCGGGCAGGGCGTTCTGCTCATGTATGTAGCGTGGAATCTCCATACCCCGAGCAGCCATAACCATCGGCAGGGAGGCGTAACCACCCACCCCAAGCACCAGATCCGGTTTATACTGCTGCAGGATCTTGCGTGACTGGGCATAGCCATAGAGCATCAGGGCAGCCCCTTTCAGCTTGGCCAGGCTGCCTTTGCCCCGGATACCGGCGGCTGAGATCAGTTCCAGCTGATAGCCCAGACGCGGTATGGCCCGTGACTCTATTCCCCGCTCTGACCCGACGAACAGCACCTGGTTGGCGGGATCTCGAGACAGAAATTCTTCTGCCACTGCAATACCGGGAAAAAGGTGTCCGCCAGTGCCGCCACCGGCTACAATCAGTTTCATGTTGCTTCCTTCCCGGTCAGCGGAGCCAGCTTCAGCCCGGCTGAGATGTTGAGCAGAATCCCTACGGCAAACAGGCTGATCAACAATGAGCTGCCTCCGTAGCTTAAGAATGGCAGGGCCAGCCCCTTGGTTGGGAACAGTCCGGTCACCACCGCCATGTTCACCACTGCCTCGATGGCAAATAGCACGGCGATCCCCAGTGCCAGAAAACGGCCAAAGGTATCCTGGGCTGCCATGGCGATCCGCATTGCCCGTTGCACCAGGATAAAGAACATGCCGATGATAACGATCACGCCGATGAATCCCAACTCCTCTCCTATCACTGAGAGGATGAAGTCGGTGTGGGCCTCCGGCAGGTAGAACAGTTTCTGTTTGCCTTCTCCCAACCCCTGACCAAAGAAACCGCCAGCGCCAAAGGCATATTTCGACTGGATAATCTGCCAGCCGATACCGGTTGGATCCTGCTCCGGGTTCATAAAAGCCTTGATCCGTTTCAGACGGTAGGCTGAGTTAACCACCAGATAGACCACAAACGGCATCGCCACCATGCCGCTGCCCAGAATGAATATCAGCCGTGTGCCGGCAGCAAACAGCATGGTGATGGTGACGGCTGCCAGGGTCAGGGCCGCTCCCATGTCCGGCTGTTTCAGCAATAGACCCAGCAGGATCATCAGTACCACCATGTAGGGCAGAAAACCTGCTGACAAGAGGCGGATCCGGTCCTGCTTTTTGTCAATCGAATAGGCCATGTACATGATCAGTGCGATCTTTGTAAACTCCGATGGCTGCAGGTTAAAACCGGGCAGTCTGATCCAGCGTGAAGCGCCCTTGACTTTGCCGCCAATACCGGGAATCAGCACCAACACCAACAGGATCAGACTGAGAAACAGCAACGGCACTGCCCAGCGCCGCCAAACCTGATAATCGATCCGCATGGCAACCAGAGCACCAGCACAGCCAACCAGCGCAAAGATCCCCTGCCGCTTTAAAAAATAGGCACCATCATGGAAGTTCTTGGCTGCCATGACCGATGATGCCGAGTAGACCATCACAATACCGAAGCTGGTCAGCGCCACCACCATCAGCAACAGCACCAGATCATACTCTGCCAGATTGAATGGTTTGCGCAGGAACGCAAACATCGCCTAAAGCCCCTTTACCACAGCTATAAAACGCTGGGCACGTTCTTCGTAATCCTTGAACATGTCAAAGCTGGAGCAGGCCGGTGATAACAGTACCACATCACCCGGCGCAGTCAGGCTGGCGCAGAGCTGTACTGCCTCTTCCAGTGTTTGGGACCTGTGAGTTGCAGCGAAGCCACCTAACTCTTGCTGCATCCGCTCGGCTGCCTCGCCGATCAGCACCAGATGCCTGACCCGTTGCTGCACCAGTTCTGCCAGCGGTGCGTAGGAACCACCCTTGTCCTTGCCGCCAGCGATCAGGGTGATGTTCTCAAAACTCTCCAGTGCCTTGGCAACACTGCCCACATTGGTGGCTTTACTGTCCTCAAAGTAGCGTACCCCTGCCACCTCACGTACAAACTCCATCCGGTGGTGCAGTGCCTCAAAATGGTTTAGCAGCTCCAGGCTGGTGTCATGCTGGCATCCTAATAACAGCGTGCAGGCCAGGGCAGCCATGATGTTCTCCAGATTGTGCACCCCCTGTAGCCTGAAATCTGCCGTTGGGAAGCAGAGTTCGTGTCCATTGTGACGATAGACCAACTCTCCTTCGCGCCAGAACATCCCTTCAGTAAGCTCGTGTTTGCGGCTGAACGGAAATAGCTGTGCCTTGAGTGACTGGGCAGCCTGCCAGACCAGCTCGTCATCCCGGTTAACCACAGCAAAATCGTCTGCTGTCTGATTTTCAAAGATCCGCAGCTTGGCGTTGATGTACTCCTGATACCCCTGATAGCGGTCCAGATGGTCTTCAGTGATATTCAACAGTGCCGCTACCTTTGGACGGAAACTGCTGATCCACTCCAGTTGGAAGGAGCTGATCTCAGCTGCAACCCGCTCCACTGTTTCACCGGAAGCAGGCAGGTCAATCAGGGGATCGCCGATGTTACCGCCTACATAGGTGCTAAAACCATTGGCCTGGAACAGCTCACCAACCAGGGTGGTGGTGGTAGTCTTGCCATTGGTGCCGGTTATGGCCACCAGCGGTGCTGTGATAAAACGGCTGGCCAGTTCGATCTCGCTCACCACGGTAACCCCTGTTTCTGTTGCCTTGCGCAACAAGGGGTGTTCCTGTGGCACGCCGGGGGATACCACCACCAGATCAGTTGCCGTGAAATCAGCCTCATCATGGCGTCCCAGTACAAAGCGGATGTCCAACCCAGCCAGTTCAGCCAGTACCCCGGCCAGGGCAGTCTCATCCCGCATGTCAGTGGCTGTTACCCGTGCTCCCTGCTGTGCCAGAAAACGTGCAGAGGCCACGCCGGTTTTGGCGAGGCCCATGACGGTTATTTTTGTATGTTTCAGTTCCATGTCAGCGCATCTTCAGGGTTGAAATGGCCACCAGGGCCAGGATAATGGTAATGATCCAGAACCGGACAATGATCTTGGGCTCTGCCACCCCCTTTAGCTCAAAGTGGTGGTGGATCGGTGCCATGCGGAAGATCCGTTTGCCCCGGTATTTGTACGATCCGACCTGGAAGATCACGGAGAGCGCCTCAATCACAAAAATACCACCCACAATCACCAGCAGGATCTCCTGTTTGGTCAGCACCGCAATAACCCCCAGCGTGCCACCCAATGAAAGTGAGCCCACATCACCCATGAATACTTCTGCCGGATAGGAGTTGAACCAGAGAAACCCTAAACCAGCACCCACCATGGCCCCGCAGATTACTGCCAGTTCACCGGCGCCAACCACACGGGGGATCTGAAGATAGGCTGAAAGGGTCGCGTGACCGGCAATATAGGCAAACAGCATGTAGGTGGCGGCATTGATCGCCACCGGCCCGATCGCCAGGCCATCCAGACCGTCAGTCAGGTTGACGGCGTTACTGGCCCCCACGATTACCAGGGTGACAAACGGGATAAAGAATATCCCCAGGTCCGGGTGGAAGTTCTTGAAAAACGGCACATACAGCATCTCGTTAAAGCCTGGGTTAATGTAGAGGAATACGGCCACGCCGCCTGCCAGCAACACCTGCCAGAACATCTTCTGCCTGGCCGAGAGCCCTTTGGTGTTCTTCTTTACCACCTTGAGGTAGTCATCCATGAAGCCGATCAGACCATAGCCCACGATGATAAACAGGGTCAGCCAGATATAGACGTTGGTCAGGTCAGCCCAGAGCAGGGTTGGCAGGATGATAGCCGAGAGTATGATCAGGCCGCCCATGGTGGGGGTGCCCTGCTTTTCAAGATGTGATTCCGGCCCATCGGTGCGGATTACCTGTCGGGCCTGTAACCCTTCCAGTTTACGGATGATCCAGGGCCCCAGTACAAAGCAGACGATCAGGGCCGTGATCATGGCGTAGATGGTTCTGAAGGTCAGGTACTTGAAGATGTTCAGGATCTTCAGATTGGATGCCAAGGGGTAGAACAGGTGGAAGAGCATAGGTGTTACACCTCCTGACGATCTGCAGCCCGAAGCAGAGCGGCAATTTTTTCCATCTTCATTCCCCGTGAACCCTTAACCAGGATCAGATCACCCGGGCCTGCCTGCTTAATAATATCATTGGCAATTTCCTCATGGCTTGCTGCAGAAACAATCGCATCTGCACTCATGCCTGCCTCTTGTGCGGCGCTGGCGGTCTCTTTGGTAAGGGTACCCAGCAGGTAGAGCCGGTCAGCAACCGAAGCCGCCTGCATGCCTAGCTGGCGGTGCAGCTCCAGCTCATCTTTGCCCAGCTCCAGCATATCTCCAAACGCGGCGAGTACACGATTGCTGCCCTTGACATCCCGCAGGGTTGCCAAAGCAACAGCGCAGGAGGCAGGGTTTGCGTTGTAGCTGTCATCAATCAGTAGCCTGTTGTTGGACAACTGCTCAAGATGGAACCGACCGCTGTAGGGAATAAATGCCTCAAGCCCTTCGGCAATGGTCTCCAGGCCGACCAGATCCAGTAGTCCCGCTGCTGCAGCCAGGGCGTTGTAGATATTGTGCTGCCCCAGTGCCTTAAGCTGGATCTGGATACTGCCTTTGGGAGTAACCAGCTTGAATGTCTGTCCCTCGGTGCCGATTGCCTGGATCTCTTCAGCGCGAACTTCCCCGCGCCGGATGCCGAAGCTGATCCTGCGGGCTGAAGGGTTTTGATGCAGGCTGGCAATACGGGGGTCGTCGGCATTCACCACTGCAAGACCGCCATCCTGAATCCGGTTCAGCAGCTCGCCTTTGGCCAGTGCCACCGCCTCGACACTGCCCATGCTCTGCAGGTGGGCTGGATAGGCGTTCAGGACGATACCGATTGAAGGGCAGGCGATCTCTGCCAAGCGGTCAATCTCACCCGGTTCGCTCATCCCCATCTCCAGAACAGCCCAGCAATGTTCCGGCTTCAGCTGAAACAGCATCTGTGGCAGCCCGATCAGGTTGTTCAGGTTACCGCTGGTCTTCAGTCCTTGATCAACCTTGCTAAGGATAGCCGCCAGCATCTCTTTGGTGGTGGTTTTGCCGTTGCTGCCGGTAACCCCGATCATAGTCAGGGCAAACCGCTTTCTGAAGGCAGCGGCAAGATCGCCCAATGCCCGCAGGGTGTCCTGAACCGCGATGCAGCTTATGGTTGCTGGTGGTTGCTGATGCTGTAGCCATGACTCACTGCAAAGGCTGGCGACAATGCGCCTGGCGGCCAGTCCGTTAATATAGTCGTGCCCGTCAAACCGGTCTCCCTGTAACGGCACAAACAGCTCACCAGGTTTTATGGTTCGTGAGTCTGTCGAGATGCCGATTATTGGCCCGGTCTCAGGTCCGATCAATCTGCCATTGGTGATGCTTGTCAGTTGTTCTGGGCTGAACATGTCAGATCCGCTCCCTGAAGGCGTTGGACGCTTCTTCCCGGTCATCAAAGTGGTGTTTGGTGGTGCCGATGATCTGGTAATCTTCATGTCCTTTGCCGGCCAGCAGTACAATATCTCCCGGCTTGGCCAGTCGAACAGCGAGTCTGATCGCCTCACGGCGGTTTTCAAGCATGACAAAACCCTTGTCTGAGGCGGCTGTCGAGAGTTCCGCCAAGCTGTATTCTTTCAGTTCCAGTGGAAGAATGCCTTCCCGGATCTGGCGCAGGATCTCGTGGGGATCTTCGGTGCGCGGATTGTCTGAGGTAACAATAGCCAGATCTGAATAACTGGCGGCAATCTGTCCCATGATCGGGCGCTTGCCATTATCACGATCTCCGCCGCAGCCGAATACGGTAATGATCCTGGCACCGGCCAGATCTTTCAGGGTGCTTAAGACATTTTCAAGGGCATCGCCGGTATGGGCGTAGTCAACCAGACAGGTCACACCTGAACTGTTTTCAACACGCTCCAGTCGTCCCGGTACGGTGGTATGCTGTTCAATCCCCTGTACAATGGCTTGGAGCGGCAGTCCTAGCGCTACTCCTGCAGCGGCAGCTGCCAGGATGTTGGAGAGATTGAATCCTCCCAACAGCCGTGAATGAAACGGTAGCTCCCCCTGTGGCGTCGCAAGAATAGCGCTGATTCCGTCAACTGAAGAGTGCATCTCACGGACAGTCACCTCAGCACCCGCGGCACGGCCATACCGGATTACTGGACAGGCGCTCGCCCGGATAAAATCCTCTGCAGCCGGATCATCGGCGTTAATGACGGCATAACGTAATGGGGTGTCGGTGTCCGGCTTCAAAAGGTCGCTGAACAGACGCTGTTTAGCGTTGCTGTAGGCCTGCATGGTGCCGTGGTAGTCCAGATGGTCACGGGTCAGGTTGGTGAAAATACCGACATTAAAAATTGCGCCATCAACCCTGTGCTGTTCAAGGCTGTGGGAGGAGACCTCCATAACAAACGCCTTTGCGCCTGCATCGGCCAGCTGCCGAAAGATGCCCTGCAGTTCAGTGGATTCCGGCGTGGTATGGCTGGCCTCGATACAGGTGTTGCCAAAACGGTAACTGATGGTACCCAACACGGCAGCAGGCAGACCGGCAGCGGTGAGGCTCCCTTCCAGCAGGTAGCTGGTAGTGGTCTTGCCATTAGTGCCGGTGATACCAATCAGCGGCAGATCCCGGGTAGGTTCTCCGAAAAAAGATGCCGCCATCAGTGCCATCGCCTGCCGCCCGTTCGCCACCTGTATCCAGGGTATCTGTTCAGGTGCATAGGCCGGGTCTTCCAGTACAATGGCTGCTGCACCGGCAGCAATGGCCTGGGGAATAAAGCGATGCCCATCAATTTTGGTGCCATGCAGTGCAAAAAAGAGCGTGCCTGTTGCCACCTGGCGGGAGTCACAGGTAACTGCCGAGACCGAGACAGACAGATCACCGTTGCTTGCTTGTAGCGGTAGTTCATGCAGTAGTTGTTCAAGTCGCATATAGTGATTCCTTATACCGCAGGTACCAGACGGACCCAGATCTCATCCGAGCCACGGATAACCTGCCCTGGCTGCGGATGTTGTTCAATGACGCGACCGCTGCCACGCAGTTGCAAATTAAGCCGCCGCTTTTCCATTACCTGCAGGACACGCCGCATACTCATACCCCTGAAGTCAGGCATGGGAGTTCCTGCGCCGGCAACTTCAATGCTGCCGCCTTCTTCAGCATCTGCTGCAGTCTGCGGTTTTGCCGTGGGTGCCGGTTGTGCCGGTGCTGCCTGTACGGTTTGTGTCTTGGGCAGTTCACAGGCCTTGCCGACCCCGCCTGCTTTCAGGTAGCACAGAGTATTAAAGGCTATTTCACGGAATGCCGGAGCAGCAACCACCCCGCCATAGGGGCTGGTGGTCGGCTCATCAATAACCACCAGAATGGTTAGGAGCGGCTTTTCAGCCGGAACAAATCCGATAAACGAGGCGGTCCGTTTGTTGGCGGAATAGCCCTTGGTAACCGGGTCAACCTTTTGGGCTGTGCCGGTTTTACCTGCCACCCTGAAGCCATCTATGGCGGCATTGGTGGCGGTGCCACCCTTCTGGGTTACCCCTTCCATCATCTGGCTGATGGTTGCAGCAGTTTGGGCTGAGATCACCCGACGCACGGTTTGTGGCTCAAAGCGCTGCAGTTCCAGCCCCGTACTGTCGGTGACTCGCTCCACAAGGTAGGGCTTCATCAGCAGGCCGCCATTTGCCACTGCAGAGGTTGCAGCCACCAGCTGCAAGGCTGTTGTTGAGACCCCCTGGCCAAAGGAGATGGTGGCGATATCAGTGCCATACCAGCGGCTGACCGGACGCAGGCCTCCGGAGGCCTCACCAGGTAGATCAACGCCGCTCTTGTCGCCAAAGCCGAATGCCTTCAGATAACGGTGAAGCCGGTCATCACCCAGCTTGAGGCCGATCTTGGCTGATCCGATATTACTGGAGTATTTTAAAACCTCTGCAACAGAAACCCTGCCGTGGGGGTGATCATCCCTGATAATCCGGCCGCCAAAGGAATAACGACCGTTTTCACAGTTGATGCCGTCACGGGGGGTTACTATTTTTTCTTCAATGGCGGCAGAGAGCAGAAAAACCTTGAAGGTTGAACCGGGCTCAAAATTGTCGCTCACACAGCGGTTACGCAGATTAAGCGTAGGATACTGTCTGAATGAGTTCGGGTTAAAGGTCGGGTAGTTGGCCATGGCCAGTACCCTGCCGGTCCAGGGGTCCATCACCAGCGCCATACCGCTTTTCGCCCTGCTGCCTTCGACAGCCTTGGCAAGCTCTTTTTCCGTGAAATACTGGATGTTCTTATCCAGCGTCAGGTAGAGATTTTTGCCCGGAGCCGCATCCTGCACCACCGCACTTCTTACGGAAACATCCCGTCCCAGGGCATCCCGCTCGGTGAGCAGGTAGCCGGTTTTTCCCAAAATGGTGGCGTCATAACGACGCTCTAATCCTTCCAGACCTCCGGGATCCATACCGGTAAAACCCAAGACATGGGATGCCATCTCAAAGTTGGGATAGAACCGCTTATTCTCTTTGACAAAGCCGATACCAGACAGCTTCATCTGTTTGATCTTCACTGCGGTTTCTGGAGGCAGTTGACGGGCAAGCCAGGCAAAGCTTTTCTCCGAATCAAGTTTGCGTTGCAGTTCCTGCCGGGGGATCTGGATAATCGGGGCAAGGGCTGCTGCTGTCCCTGCAGGATCACTGATCCGCTTGGGTTCGGCATACAGTGAATCCATTTCCAGTGAGACAGCCAGGGGTGCGCCGGTCCGGTCAAAAATGCCGCCACGCGCCGGTATAATCGGAATTGTGCGGTGATGCTGCCGTTCTGCCAGCTTGACCAGTTGATCATGTTGAACTACCTGCAGGTAAAAGCTGCGTACCGCGACAGCAAGGAAGCCGAAGGCAAACAGGCAGGAGACCATGATGATCCTGACCCGTGCCCATTTTTCCTTGTCGTTTTTCATGTTCTGCTCCCGGCATCTGCTTTGCTGCGGATCATTTTACCAAGATTACCTGCTGTTCCTGGGGTACAATCATGCCCAGATCACGTTTTGCAATGATCTCGATTCTCGCAGGTGTTTTGAGCGATTCAGCCTCAAGTTTTAGCCGTTTTTGTTCCTGCTCAAGCTCTTTGAGCTGACGGCTTGACTCACCGATCTGGAGATTGAGTTCAATCAACCGGAAGCGCGACCAGACGTGAAAAATGGATACCACTGTCAGCAATACCATGCAGATCATCAGGAACTTGACAATATCCATCCGGCGTGGGGCCAGATCAGTCCCCAGATGTCCGGGAAAGGTCAGTTTGGAACTATCGGTTTTTACCATGCCCATAGATGAGCCCTCCTTTCGGGACTACCCCAGTTTTTCAGCAGCCCGCAACTTGGCGCTGCGTGCGCGGGGGTTGAGGTCAGTTTCTTCTGCTCCGGCAATTATTGGTCGTCCGGTCAGAATACGCAGCTGCGGTTTTTTGTTGCAGACACAGTACGGCATCCTGGGGGGGCAGGTGCATCCGGTTGCTGCCTCACGAAACAGGTGTTTTACGATCCGGTCCTCAAGTGAGTGGAACGAGATCACGGCAATACGGCCACCCGGTTTCAGAGCTGCTATTCCTGCGCTAACCCCCTGCTGTACCTGCTCCAACTCCTGATTGACCGCGATCCGTAGCCCCTGAAAGGTGCGGGTTGCCGGGTGAATCCGGTCTTCGTGAAAACGACGTGGAATGGTGCCAGCCACAAGATCAGCCAATTGAAGCGTGGTGCTAATCGGCGTTTCCTGGCGGACCTGCACGATCCTTTGAGCTATTTTCCGTGCCCAGCGTTCCTCGCCGAACTCCTTGATGATCTGTTCCAGTTCCTGTTCTGAACATTCCTGTAGCAGGTCTGCGGCAGAGTCACCACGGCTGCGGTCCATCCGCATATCCAGGGGGCCGTCAAGCCGGAAGCTGAAGCCCCGCTCATCGGTGTCCAGTTGGTGTGACGATACGCCAAGGTCCAGCAGCAGGCCGTCAAGTGCGCTGATCCCTTCCCTTTTCAACAACTCGGCCAGATCTCCAAAACTGCCTTGTACCGGTTTAAAGCAGGAGCCAAAATGACGAAGCCGTTCAGATGCGGCAGCCAGGGCTGACTGGTCCCGGTCAATACCTATCAACAGGCCATCCGGCCCGATCTGCTCCAAAATCAGCTGGCTGTGGCCTCCGCCACCCAGGGTGCCATCCAGATAAACACCGCCGGGGCGAGGGGCCAATTGTTCAATAACCTCTTGAGCCAGCACGGACAGGTGATGAAATTCTTCCATCTATATGCCAAGCGCTGCAAGTGCAGCCGAATCCTGCGGGAAGTTGCGTTCATCCTGTGCATTGATTCGGGCGTAGGTCTCGCTGGCCCAGATATCAAAGCGTTTGCCCATACCGACAAAGTACAAGTCGCGGCCAAGGTTGGCATGAATTCGAAGTGCGGGCGGGATCAAGACCCGCCCCAGCTTGTCTGCGGTGCATTCCTGAGCCGGTCCCAGCACCAGACGTTTCAGGCTGTTGAGTTGTGCCAGTGGCAGTTCACCTTCATTAGCCTGAATCTTTTTTTCCAGTTCCTGCCATTCATTCAATGGATAGACGGAAAGGCCGCGACCGTAACTGCCATCATCGAAGTCCACAGGGGAAGCCTTGGTAACGACAAAACGCTCGTCACCAAACTCCGTTACCAGTACCTCCCGGAATCGTGCCGGGATGCTGGTACGCCCTTTTGCGTCGATGGTAGTCAGGCTTTCGCCGCCAAACATTGATGGTCTCCTCAGGTTTTATTTGCCACTAATTTCCACTTTTTTCCACTTTGTGGCAAAACTATACCAGTAGTCAAGCCGCTGTCAAGAACAAAACTTTTATGGTTTTCATTGTTTTGTGCCTGTGCCGAATAATCGCAACTTTCCAGCTTTATGGCTTTTTTGGCGTTTTAATGGTGTGCCTCCTGGGCCGGGGGCATACAAAGACGGATAGGGATGCAGCTAGTCGGTTGGGACGGGAACAGATTTGCGTAATTTTGTTGACAGCTGAATTCCGTTCGGCTATTTTCCGCCCCATGTAAAGGGGAGTAGCCACCGGCCGGAGAAATGGCCGACCCATAATCCGTCAATACGGCCAACCGGTCCGGATATGGGACGAGAAATCGACCGCAAGACCTTTACCCACGTGTGCAATCGCACGCCGTGGGTAAAGGTCTTTTTTATTTTCCGGTGTAACCGGATTGTAGAGCAGTTTATCTGCCATACCCCAAACAGAGGAGGTGCACCATGCCACACCGCCAGAAAGCAGCCATCAAAGAACCGCGCAAGCAAGCCAAAGCGCCAAAGTCTGAAAAGACATCAAAAAATCTGATCAGCCTCAAGCTGTCAGATCAGGAACGTCGGATCATGGAACGTATAACCAGGGCAACATCGAAAGACGCGTCTGAAATTATCCGGGAAGCCTTCAGCTTCTGGGTGGCAAAGCGTCAACGGCTCTGCCTCGACATCTGAGCTGGTTCACTGTTTAAAACCATGGATAGTCATGAGCATCTGCATGCAGGCATGCAGGTAAGTAACATCAAATTTCAGGGGAGATAGCACATGTCGAACAAGGCACGAGACAAACATCCGCTACGGCATATCATTTCATTCAGGGTCAGTGATCAGGAACTTAAGGTACTCAAAGCCCTGGGCGGTAAACGGGCAGCAAAACTTTCCAGCATATTGCGCCAACTGGTTAAACAGGTATGCAACGGTGAACGGTGTAACGGCAAACAGTTAATCACCATGCAGCAGACCTGTAACGGGTAACCTCTATGCGGTCTCTTTTGTTGGTACTTGCATGTACAGTGCTGCTGGCACTACCCATAATCATGCAATTGGCTAAATATTGAGGGGGAAGCAATGTTGCACACAATAATTGGCTGGCTGATTGAAACTATCGGCACATTGGGTTACCCCGGCATCTTTCTGCTGATGGCGGTAGAAAGCTCTGTGATCCCGTTTCCCAGTGAAGTCGTCATGCCGCCGGCAGGATATCTGGTTTTTCAGGGCAAGATGAACCCCTGGCTGGTTGTTCTGGCTGGTGGACTCGGCAGCCTGGTTGGGGCCTACGCAAACTACTATGGAGCCCTGTATCTGGGGCGGCCTCTGCTGTTGCAGTATGGGCGCTTTGTGGGGCTTGCCGAGGTTAAGCTGGATAAGGCGGAACTGTTCTTCCGCAGGCATGGTGAAATTTCTACCTTCATCGGCAGATTATTGCCGGTTATCCGGCAGTTGATCTCAGTGCCGGCTGGCTTGGCACGGATGAACCACGCCCGTTTTGCACTTTATACCGCCCTGGGTGCTTCCATCTGGTGTGCAGTCCTTACCTGGGTAGGGTATGCCATTGGAGACAATCAGCAGCTGATCATGAGCATGTCACGGCAGGCAACGGCATGGGCAATCGGTTTCTGCCTGCTGATACTTACAATCTATCTGCATCTGCAGCGGCAAAGAAGCAACGCAGGTAACCTGCTTCCGGTTACGTCATCTACAAAGCAGTCAAAGGAGAACCAGCCATGAAATGTCCTGTTTGCCCGGAAACAAACCTTGTGATGTCAGAACGTCAGGGAATTGAAATTGACTATTGCCCCAGCTGTCGAGGTGTCTGGCTTGATCGCGGTGAGCTTGACAAAATAGTTGAGCGCTCAGCTCAACAGGAGGCTCCTGCTCCACCACCGCAACAACAGGCGTACCAGCAACCGCCACCACAGCAGCACTATGGTCACTATGCCGATAAAGACCACTACAAGCATGGCCATGGGCATCATTACAAAAAGAAAAAATCATTTTTTGAAGAATTGTTCGACTAGCACAAACAGAGCCGGTAGCTGAAAAGCAGGTGCCGGCTGTTTAAGAGAAAGGATCTGCTGATGTCGTCACACGTCGTACTATGGAGTGCTTTTGCCCTTCTTGTCGTCATAATGCTGGTAATTGATCTTGGTATGAACCGCAAAAGTCACCAGGTTTCATTCCGGGAAGCGCTTGGTTGGAGTCTGGTCTGGGTAGGTCTTGCCCTGGCATTTAATGTCGGTATCTACTTCATGATGGGCAAGCAGCCGGCACTGGAGTTCCTGACTGGCTACCTGATCGAAAAGTCCCTGTCAGTGGATAACCTGTTTGTCTTCATCATGATCTTTACGGTCTTTGGTGTGCGTGGCGAGTTGCAGGCACGGGTGCTGAAATGGGGTATCCTGGGCGCCCTGGTCATGCGGGTGATCTTCATCTTTGTGGGTGCAGAACTGCTGCAACGCTTCCAGTGGCTGTTCTATATTTTTGGTGCAATTCTGCTCTACACCGCCTGGAAGATGGCCTTTGGCCCCAGCCATGAAATGGATCCAAACAAGAATATTATCGTTCGTTTCGCACGCAAGTTCCTGCCGATGACCAAACGCATCTGGGGTGACTGGTTCTTTACCCGGCGGGTGGGACTCTGGCTTGCCAGTCCGCTTTTCATGGTGCTGCTGGTGGTGGAGGCAAGTGATCTGGTCTTTGCGCTGGACTCCATACCGGCCATCTTTGCCATTACCCTTGACCCGTTTATCGTGCTTACCTCCAATGTCTTTGCCATCATGGGTCTGCGAGCACTTTACTTCCTGCTGGCAGGTGTGATGGGGATGTTCATCTATCTTAAGTACGGCATCTCCTTCATCCTTGGATTCGTTGGTATCAAGATGATCCTGATTATGCTGGGGGTTCATATTCCGATTGCAGTGTCATTGGGCACCATCGTGCTGAGTCTTGTTGCTGCTATTGTGGCATCACTGCTTGTCAACGCGGCACCGATAGCTGCCCCCAAGACAGATCTGCCGGAAGAAGCATGATCTATCAACGGGCACTTGTCGAAAAACAACATAGTATACAGATACGCAGCGGCAGAGCTTATGAAGAAAGCGACAGCCTGAAACCATCCCAATAGAGGAGACACCATAATGGAAAACAATTCTACAACATCCGCCACCCCGGACAGCACTCTGGTAGGCATTCTGACCGGCAGCCCCAATGATCTGCCCACCGTTGTCAAGGTTCGCGACACCCTGACCGAACTCGGCATCAAAAGCGAGATTATCGTCGCTTCTGCCCACCGCACTCCGGACAAGGTCTTTGCTTATCTGGAGCGTGCTCACCGCGAAGGGGTGCAGGTGCTGATCGGTTGCGCCGGGGTTGCCGCCCATCTGGCCGGCGTTGTGGCCGGACACACCCGGCTGCCGGTGATCGGCCTGCCACTTGGCAATGGGCCGCTTACCGGCCTGGACAGCCTGCTGTCAACGGTGCAGATGCCGCCAGGGGTGCCGGTGGCCACCGTGGCCATTGACGGGGCACGTAACGCAGCAATGCTGGCAGCCCGAATACTGGCTTTGAAATACCCGGAAATCGACCGGGCTCTGGAGGTGGCTGCAAGGCGTGAACGTGAACGCTACGACCTGACCGCCGACGAAGCTTTGGCAAAACTAACTTCCTGAACTGACAATAGCGGAGGTGTATTTATCATGAAAGATCTGGAACGCTTCATAACCGGTTTCCGCAGCTTTCAGAAAGATTATTTCGGCTCCGAGATCCCGCAGTTTGAGCCGCTCAAGCAGGGGCAGAGTCCAAAGACCATGATCATCGGCTGTTCAGATTCACGGGTTGATCCGGCCATCCTGACCAACTGTGCCCCTGGTGATATATTCACGGTTCGCAATGTTGCCAATCTGGTGCCTCCTTACGAGGAAAATGGTGGTCTCCACGGCGTGAGCGCGGCGCTGGAATTTGCCGTATGCCACCTGGGGGTGGAGCATATCATTGTGCTGGGCCACTCCCAGTGTGGAGGCATCAATGCGCTTATGGCAGGCAGTTGCGGCTGCAAAGGCGGGGGATTCATCTCCCGCTGGATGTCTATAGCCACCCCGGCCAGAGAAAAGGTGCTGGCGGAATTGCCGGGAAAGGATGCCAAACTGCAGCAACGGGCTGCTGAGCAGGCGGCTATTCTGCTCTCGCTTGAGAATCTCCGCACCTTCCCCTGGATCGAACAACGGGTAAAAGACGGCGCCCTGTCGCTTCATGGCTGGTATTTTGATCTGAATGCCGGGGAGCTGTCGGAGTATCAGCCAGCCTTCGGTCTGTTCCATAAAATCAACTAACTAAAACAAGACGCTTTCAGCATGGGAAAACCACTTAATTGAAAGGATTTCTATCTTCATGAATATAGAAAAAGGCGCAGACAAGGTTGTTAAAACCCTGCGGGTACAGGTCACCGACAAACCCGGTTATCTTGGCTACTTGACAACTGCCATCGGCAATGAGCGTGGTAATATTGGCGACATCAGGTTGATCAGTTCCGGGCTTACACATAATCTACGTGAAATATCGGTGTACGTTGATAATGACAGTCATCTGGAACGGATAGTAACGGCAGTTGCCAGCGTTGAAGGCGTTATTCTTGAGGAAGTGGTTGATATGGTGGAGAAGGTGCACCTTGGCGGAAAAATTGCCATGAAGAGCCGCTCTCCCATCACCTCACTGGGGGATGTGCGCAAGATCTACACTCCCGGGGTTGCATCCATCTGTCGTAAAATCCAGCGGCAGCCTGAACTGGCAGCCAGATATACCGGCATCAGCAACAGCGTAGCGATCATCACCAACGGCACCGCAATTCTTGGCCTTGGGGATATCGGCCCGG
>NZ_JAOTRZ010000319.1 GCF_030247655.1 Trichlorobacter sp.
GTTTCATGGCAGCTTACCTCGTCGTGAAAAGTGAATTTTAAAGGAGTTTCATAATGAAGCAGTCGTTAGTAACTACCGGTGTCTGTAATCTGTTGATGCTTTCTGCCCTTGCCAGCCCGGCCATGGACGGGGGAGCTTTAAAACAGTATGATCTGAAGGATTTTTTCGGCAAGCCGGAACGTTCTGTTTTCCGTCTTTCCGATGACGGGAAAACCCTTGGGTTTATGCAGCCCTATCAGCGCCGCCAGAACCTGCATGTGGTTGCCCTGCCGCCTGACGGTAAGGCACCTGACTTTGCCATGTCAAAACGGCTTACTGCTGAAACAGAGCGGGATATTGCCGGTTTTTTCTGGAAAGGTAATGAGACCATCCTCTATGTGAAGGATTTTGGTGGGGATGAAAATTATCATCTGTTGTCGGTGAATGTGAAAACCGGCACGGTGAAGGATCTTACCCCCTTTCCCAAGATCCGCGCCTCACTGGTGGATGACCTGCTGGATGACCCTGAGCATGTGCTGGTGCAGCATAACAAGCGAGACCCGCAGTTTTTTGACGTGTACCGGATTAATGTCAAAACAGGTGATGCTCAGTTGGTGGCACAGAACCCCGGTAACATCACCGGCTGGATAACTGACCATGCAGGCCATGTCCGTATGGCCTCAACATCAGATGGCGTCAATACCAGCCTTTTATATCGCCCTACTGAAAAAGATGCCTTCAAGACCATCCTGACCACTGACTTCCGTACTTCGGTATCACCCCTGTTTTTCACCTTTGATAACAAGTCACTGTATGCCCTTTCAAACCGTGGCCGGGACAAGACCGCGCTGGTGGTGCTTGATCCCAATAATGGCACGGAATCACAACCGCTTTTTGAACATCCAGATGTTGATCTTGGCGGAGTATCCTATTCCCACAAGCGTAAACTGCTTACACAGGCAAGTTTCACCACCTGGAAGAGTCAACGCCATTTCTTTGATACTGAAACCAGGTTAATCTACGACAGCCTTCAGAAAAAACTGCCCGGTTATGAGATCTCTCTGCAGAGCGAAAACCTGGCTGAAGATACCTTTGTTGTGGCTGCCTACAATGACCGTACCCAGGGTGCCCACTATATCTATTCGGTTAAAACCGATACACTGACCCCCCTGGGAGAGATCAATCCCCGGATCAAGCCCGCTGATATGGCCCCCATGAAACCGGTAAGTTATACAACCCGGGATGGCCTGACCATCAACGGCTATTTGACGGTGCCGGTGAATCGTGCGGCAAAGAACCTGCCGGTTATCATCAACCCCCACGGCGGGCCGTGGGTACGGGATTCATGGGGCTACAACCCTGAAATCCAGTTTCTGGCCAATCGCGGTTTTGCGGTGTTCCAGATGAACTACCGTGGTTCAACCGGCTATGGCAGGGCCTTCTGGGAAAAGAGCTTTAAGCAGTGGGGCCGGAGTATGCAGGATGATATTACCGATGGCGTTAACTGGCTGATCAAAGAAGGGATAGCCGATCCCAAGCGGGTAGGGATCTATGGTGGCAGTTACGGCGGGTATGCCACCCTGGCCGGGGTGACCTTTACTCCGGATCTGTATGCTGCAGCGGTTGATTATGTTGGTGTTGCCAACCTGTTTACCTTTATGCAGACCATTCCCCCTTACTGGAAACCGTATCTGGCCATGATGTATGAGATGGTGGGGGACCCGGAAAAGGACAAGGACGCTCTTACGGCAAGCTCGCCGGTCTTTCACGCCAACAGGATTAAGACACCGCTGTTCATTGCCCAGGGAGCCAATGATCCGCGGGTGAATAAGGATGAATCTGATCAGATGGTTGCTGCCCTGAAAAAGCGTGGTGTTGAGGTGCAGTATCTGGTGAAGGACAACGAAGGCCATGGTTTTCATAATGAGGAAAACCAGTTTGAGTTTTACGGTGCCATGGAGGCGTTTTTCAAAAAGCATCTGCTAAAAGGGCACGATGCAAAAAAGTGATGTTCGGTGAATTTTAAGGGGGGGCTGTGAAAAAACAGATATTTTTCTTTGCGGGATGGCTGGTTTTGGTGCTGTGCATTCCGTTACAGGCCACAGAACCGGATCAGCTTGTCGGCAGATATTATCTGCACGGGGTGAGGGAGGTCGGGTCTGAACTTTTGTTGAAAAATGACGGTAGTTACGCATGGATGCTGGCATACGGTAATGAGGATCATACCTCTGAAGGGCGCTGGTCCCGGCAGGGCAACTCCATTGTTTTGACGGCAATCGTGCCCACGGCAACCGGACCGTTGTTTCAGCTTGATACAAAGAAAAAG
>NZ_JAOTRZ010000320.1 GCF_030247655.1 Trichlorobacter sp.
CATCGGATTTGGCGTCCCCTGGTCGATGCACTTCGAACTATGTCAGCGCAAGAATGTACGGCGATTGATTTACTTTACCACGATAGTAAAGTCCTCACCGATTAAGCTTTTCTGAGGAATCTGTTCATATCCCCATTTTTTATAGGTTAATTCTGGTAACGTCGTTTCGACGTAGGACACTAAGGAGTTGACTGTCACCACCCCTTTTGTGGTGGCTGCCTTCCCCTGTATGCCATCCAGTAGTACCCACGAAAAAGCACCATGTCCTTGAAAGCCTTCCAAGGCCACCTGACTTCTGCTGCTTGCCACAATAGTATGACGTCCCACCGCACGTGTCAGTTTGTTGATGGCTGTCTTTTCCAGTATCCCCCGTGTGGCGATCGCTTCTGCAAAGGAGCCGCTGTTGCAAGTATCCAACAGCAAGAGCGATTTTGATGCCTGGATGTTTGCCAGATAGCGTTTGAGGTCATTCATGGAAACACCCTGCTTCGGAATGTCCTCATCTTGCGAGTAGCGGAAATTCACTGGAAGAAAATAAAACGAACCATCTTTACTGTAGGTAATGCCGTGCCCCGCTATGAACAAGATAAACATGTCACTACGTCTGATCGTTTTGCCAATAGCTGAAAATGCGGCCTCAAGGCGTTCTTTGGTCACTTCCGCGTCTGAAAATGTATGTCTTGTAATGGAGCCAAAAAGCTCCTTACCCTTGTTTTGAATAGTATCAGCCACAGCTTTGGCATCAGCCTTGGAATATTTAAGATGCAAGTCTCCATCCCGGTAGTTATCAATCGCAATGGTCAGGATATGCAGATTAGGTTTGCTAGTATAGGCTGACGTATGCCTGATGGTTACAGATGGCCGTTCGGACTCAATGCTATTTTCTCGGTTATAGGCCATGATTGCAATGGTGTTATCGCCATTATCCAGGGTGAGCGTTCGGTTGAAGCTATAACACGTTTCTTTCTGTTTTTTTGAGATAGCTTTTAGGCTACGTCCACTACTTTCCAACTCAACCGGCATATTGTTCAGGTAGAGTGTTATGTCGCCAATTCCGCCACCGGTATCGCATATTTCTGCGTTTATCTCCGCCTCAGGTTTGTCTGTTGCAGACACTTTGTTTGCTATGCGAGCCTTGGGCGGCATGTTCGAGGCAATCAACAGTTTTTTGATATCCACTGCCTTGGCGTAGGACGAGATGTCTTTACCTTCCAGCGAGGCGGTCACAAGGTCGGGGCGGTAGAAGTCTTTGTATAGCTGGGCAGCGGGTATAAATTCAGCAGCTTCATTTTTGGTGCGGTTCAGGTGAAAACCGATCAACTCCTCGCCGCCTGGAGAGTGGTCAAAGAAGCCTTCCGGCGTCCATAGAACCCAACGTTTTTTGTCGGCATGGGGGAAAAATGCCGCAAGCTCCTTGCCGTCAGAGTAGCGATACCAGCGGATAGTACCGTCGCCAAAACCAGCCACAACAACATTTCCGTTAGGTGCTACGTTTAAGGCATAAGTGGGAGCAGGTGCCGGGAGTTTCCACACTTCATTACCAGCAGAATCAAAACGCCTTAGCCACCAATCAGAGCCTAGTGAGAAGGAACGCTTATCAGGAGCGATGGCAATGACACGGGATGTCTCATCACTTTTCAGGTTGAGAGAAAGATTGTTGAAAGTGGGTCCCAAAGCGTTGTGCCAATTCTTTATTTTTAGAGAGGTTACATCGGGATGAAAGAGCGGCAAAGGCCCTGGAGTAATAATTAGCGAGCGATTGCTCCCAGCAAATGCTGCAGGAAATTTGTCGTCAGAGTCATAGCTGAATCGTACAAATGTGCCATCCTGTGAAACAGTAAATCTCCACTTAATGGCACGATAGTCGGCAAGTAATGGCACGAGGAAGAATCGTTCGTTGCCGTCCGGCTCAAGCAGACCAAGAGCTGGCTGAGTAGAACCGAATGCCAGAGAACCGTCTGATAGCGGAGCCAATGCAGTGATGGTATTGGTAGTGCTGGTTTTGAGGTCCACATGCATGCCACGCCCGGCATCGTTCCAACGGCGAATCGGGGTGCGCCAGATATCTTGCTCTTTTATTTGTCGCATTCCAGCGGCATACAGGTAGTTACCGTTAGCAGACCAAGTGACGCTATTAAGGCTACCCTGGTTTTGTGCAAGATCATCTGTTGAAGGTGAATAAAGAACTGCTAAATCAGGGATAGATAGGACATTAACACGGGGTACATTGCTAAATCCTACTGCCAGACGTGTGCCGTCCGGAGAAAATTTGACCGTAGAAAGATAATTACCACCTGGAGCC
>NZ_JAOTRZ010000028.1 GCF_030247655.1 Trichlorobacter sp.
AAGAGATCAGTGACATGATCCGCAGTATTCAGCAGGAGACCAAGGTGGCCATTACCTCAATGGAAGAAGGGGTGAAGGGTACGGAAAAAGGTGCTGCTGAAGCTGCACAGCTTGAGACCTCGTTGCAGCAGATTCTTGAGCAGGTCAATGATGTGACTATGCAGGTCAGTCAGATAGCTACCGCTGCGGAGCAACAGACCGCCACCACCAGCGAGGTGACCACCAATATCCAGCAGATCACCGAAGTGGTCCAGCAGACCGCCAGCGGTGCTGAAGAAACTGCTGCTGCTGCTGCCCAGCTGGCTGGTCAGGCCCAGGATCTGCAAAATCTGGTGAGTAAGTTCAAGTTGTAGCTAACGCTTTGTTTGGTCCTTAATGTGAACCCGGTTAACATGAGCTGTTGATCGTTGCAGCAAAACAAAGCCCCCTCTGAAATTGTACAGAGGGGGCTTTGTTACGGAGTCGTTTGGGGAGGAGGCCAAACTATCTCCGTGTTTTTTTGTCTTTAGCAGCCGGCTGCCTTCAGGAATTTAGCGCTGACGTTCTTGCCGCCTTTTTCTTCAAATTTTACTTTCACTTCATCGTCAACAACGATCTTTTTTCCACTTAGTTTGTCTTTTGTCAGGTCGTCAGCCACTTCAACCACGTAGTCTTTTTTAGTGGCTTCATCCTTGATAACAGCTGTATAGCTGCCATCAGCATTCGGGGTGATCTTGGTGACGGGGCCTTTGATACTTGCTGCAGATGACAAGGAGGCAACAGCGAGGATTGTGACGGCTGCAGTAATGGATACAAGCTTCTTCATGATCTGGATTACTCCTTTCGAGATAGGGGTGTTTTACCCCAGGTTGTTTTATGGCGGTTTATCCGACAGAAACGTTAGAAGTGCAAAAATGAAGAATAATCGTTAGGCTATTTGGTTCCTGCCGTTCTCTTTGGCCTGGTAGAGAGCTTGATCAGCATGTTTGAGCAGCTCTTCTGCTGTACCAATATCCATCCCTGGAAATTCAGCAACGCCTATACTGACGGTTAGACGCAGATTAGCAAGTGCATCTGAAAATCTGATCGAATGCACCTTTTGACAGAGCCGTTGTGCCACGTTTCTGGCCTCGCGGTGACTGGTGTCCGGCAGCAACACCACAAATTCCTCACCACCGTAGCGGAAAAGGAGATCATAGTCTCTCAGGCTGTCAGCTATTTCTGCAGTCATTCGTTTGAGCACATGATCGCCTGACTGGTGACCAAAGGTGTCGTTAATTTGTTTGAAATGGTCGATATCAATCATCAGTATAGAGATCAGGCCGTCTGTTCGGGCCGCTCGCATAAGTTCAACGTTCAAAATATGGTTGAGGTAGCGCCTATTGAAAGTGCCCGTCAGTGTGTCTTTGTTGGAAAGCAGTTCAAGTTCCTGATTTTGTTTGCGAAGTTCTTCTTCGCGGCGCTTGGCGTTTAGGTGCAGCCTGGTCCTGGCTGCAAGTTCCTGCGGGTCGTAGGGGATAAGAATAAAGTCACGGGCCCCGTCTGTAAGTCCTTTTAGTTTTACTCCCCGATCCAGGCTGCTGGTGAGCATCAGAACAGGAATATGTTCAGTTTCAGGTTTTGAGCGGATTGCTGCCAGGAATTTGAGTCCGTCAAGCCGGGGCATTTCAACGTCACAGAGGATTATATCGGGAAGTGTTGTTGCGACTTTATGTAGTCCGTCCAGACCGTCGGCAGCTTCAAAAATCTGGTTGAAAAGGCCGCTTTGTTCCAGGTCTGAAACAATTTGACGCCGTGTGCCCCCGTTGTCGTCAAGCACAAGGGCTGTTGTTGGAGAATCTTGCAGATTCATGGCTGTGTGATGCTGTTAAATTGCATTGACCCAACTCATAATGTCATGCCGGGAAAGAAAAAGAGGTGATCTGCCTTGTGGCAAACGGTAGAGGACTTCAGAAGCAAAACGCTGGTGAAGCTGGTGAGCCCGCTCATGGGGAAGGAAATCCAGAAGCAGGGCAAGGGCAAGCAACGTGTTTGAATCCTGATGGCTATCACGGAGCTGAAATGGTGGCGTGGTGGGGTAATGGTTGCAATCAGATCGGTGTGCGCTTGTCGTGGTGTGTGGGGCTGGTGTATGCATGCCTGTTTCCTTATCGCTGATTGTAAACCGTGCAGAAAGTTGATATAACTACCCGTGCGTTTATTACCGTATTTGAGTAATTACTGTCGGTAGTTCATCAAAATTGGTAAATCGCATGAACTGTATATCCGTATATGATGATGCTGTCAAGCGTAAGCTGTCAGTAGTGAGTATTCATTTGAGGTGTTTTGAGTGATCTTGAGACGGGCAGGGGAGTGGTTGTGAAAAATGGTAAAGTGATAGAGCTTCATGACGCTGGCAGTACCACAGGTGGTGCTACACCTTTAATCAGGGGGGGGCTGTCTGCGGATGATGCCCTGCTGAGCACCAGGGATGTCTTGAACAGGATCAAGGATGAGTTGGGGCTGGATACGGACCTGGAACTGGCAGAAGTTATGGGGGTCGGTATCCGGCGTATTCATAACTGGAAGCACCGTAACACGGTGCCAACCGAAGAAATTGTTGGTATTTGTGGCAAGGAAGGTCTTGACCTGCAGTATATTCTGACCGGACAGAGGATCGGGCTGGGTAGATCAGACGGCCAGGGGGATATGCGGCAGGTTCATGAAGGGCAGGTGGGTGCATTCTTTGATCTGGATACCGCGAACAAGGCTCGCGACAGTTTTGCCCTGTCTACATCCGGCCATCCATTGATTCATCCACCTTATAAGGCCTACACTCAGCGCTCGGATAATGGTGAAGTGCAGACATCTTTTGCATCGCCGCAGATTGTTGATGTGCTTGCCCCCGGTCTTAACTGGTTAAATCATTCTCTGGGGGTTGCACCGGAAAACTTTCTGCTGGTCAAGGTGTTGGGGGATAATATGGCCCCCTGGCTGCAGGATGGTGATCTGGTGATGGTTGATGCAGGTATCAAGACCACCATCAATGGTGGTTGTCTGATGCTGCGGTATTCTGATGGCATGATGATGGTGCGCCGCGTGTTCCGTAACCCTGATGGAACCTTTTTGGCCAAGTGTGATAACGAATGTTGCCCGCCGGACATCATTGATCCTAACAATAATATGACTTATCCGATTGTGGTGGGCAGGGTGGTGCGACGTTTAGTGCGTTAATGTGATGATGAAAGTAAAAAGGGCGGTCTGGTTGGACGCCCTTTTGGGGTTATTGCTCATCGGTGTACCGCTCCAACACCTTTTCTATGATGTTAGTGGTGGATTTGCCATCTACAAACGGAATCAGCTCCACTCTGCCGCCGTATGACTCCACTACCTCTTTACCCACAACTCCCTCAGGTGTGTAGTCACCGCCCTTTACCAGAATCTGCGGCTTCAGGGCGGTAATCAGCTCCAGTGGGGTGTCCTCCTCAAACAGGCAGACATAATCAATGCAGTCCAGGGCAGCCATCAGGTGCCCCCGTTCTTCTTCATCAATCAGGGGGCGTTTGGGGCCTTTCAGACGTCGTACCGAGGCATCACTGTTCAGGCCAAGGATCAGCAGATCCCCCAGGCGGCGGGCGGCCTGCAGGTATTTGACATGCCCGGCATGCAGCAGGTCAAAACAGCCGTTGGTAAAGACCACCCGCTTTCCTTTGGCACGCTCTCCGGCAATGATCCCGGCCAGCACCTCGCGGTTCTTGATCTTGCCGTCGCTGTCTCGATGTTCAAGGGAAACGGCAGTGATAATCTCGGTTGGGGTGACGGTGGAGGTGCCCAGTTTGGCCACCGCGATTCCAGCGGCAACATTGGCCAGCCGTGCTGCCTCAGCCAGGGGGAGTCCGCCAGCCAGGCCGCAGGCCAGCAACGCCAGCACGGTGTCACCGGCGCCGGTTACGTCAAAGACCTCGCGGGCAACAGTGGGGATATGGACGGTCTCGCCATTGCCACAGAAAAGAGACATCCCCTCTTCGCTGCGGGTGATCAGCAGGTTGTCCAGATCAAGTTGTGACATCAGGGTTTCGGCAGCCCTGTGCAGGCTTTCCTGATCTCGAATCGGGATGCCTGATGCGGCCTCTGCCTCTTTACGGTTAGGGGTCAGGCAGGTGGCGCCACGGTATTTGCGGTAGTCGGTCCCCTTGGGGTCAACCAGAACCGGAATTTTACGTTCTGTAGCGGTGGCAGTGATAGCTGTCAGTACCGCTGGTGTCAGCACCCCTTTGAGGTAGTCTGATACCAGTAGTACATCAAAACCGGTTATATGTTCCTGCAGCCAGTCAACCAGTTGTTGCTCGACCTGCTCTGAAAGCGGTTCGCGGGATTCGCGGTCAATCCGCACAATTTGCTGATTGGAGGCGATTACCCGTGTCTTGCGTCCGGTGCGGCGGCCCGGTTCCTGGAAGATCGGGGTCGTGTCGATCCCTTGCCGGGTGAACGATTTGAGCAGCGCCCAGCCATTTTCATCTTCACCGATCACTGAGGCTACGGTGACCTGACAGCCAAGGGCCAGCAGGTTGTTGGCCACGTTACCGGCACCGCCCAGACGCAGGTCTTCCCGCAGCACATCCACCACCTGTACCGGCGCCTCCGGTGAGATACGGTCGGTCTTGCCCCACAGGTATTCGTCCAGCATCAAGTCACCCACCACCAGACACTTCAGGTTGCTGGCCCGCTGAAACAGTGATTCAACGGTCTTGCGGTCCATGGGCTACCGTCCTTCCCGGGCAAAGATGCCAAACAGGCCCTGTTCAATCAGGTCGCAGAGAATGTGGATCACGGTGATGTGGCCTTCCTGTACCCGTGGCGTGTCATTGGAGGGGATGATCAGCGGTATGTCGCAGACCTGCTTGATGCTGCCACCATCTTTGCCCAACAGGCCGATGGTGGTGCAACCGGCCTCACGGGCCACTTCCAGCGCCTTGAGTATGTTGGCGGAGTTGCCGCTGGTGGAGATACCGATTACCGCGTCACCCGGAACAGCCAGGGCCTCTATCTGACGGGAAAAGATTCGCTCGAAGCCGTAGTCATTGCCGATTGCGGTAATGATGGAGGTGTCGGTGGAGAGGGCAATGGCAGGCAGGCCGGGGCGCTCCATCCTGAAACGGCTGACAATCTCTCCGGCAAAGTGCTGGGCATCGGCCGCCGAGCCGCCGTTACCCATAATCAGCAGCTTGTTGCCGATGCTGAAGGTCTCAATCAGACGTTCTGCCAACCGTGCAATAGGTGCAGCCAGTTCAGACTCTATCTTCTGGAACAGGGCTTGATGGTCCTGTAGCTGCTTAGCGATAAACTGCTGCATGATCTGCCTCCTTGGGGGTTGCCAGGTGCGTCAGTGTTGCGGATGGTTGTGCTGTATCATAGCCGGGAAACGGAATGTCGTCCAGGCCACAGACAATAGTGAGTTGAGGGTTGTCTGCTTTCAGCCGCTCCATGCCACGGGCCAGGCTTTTGAGGGGTGAAAGCGGCGATAGCTTGTGCAAGGTAAGTCCGCTATGCAGGCAGGCGGCACCTTGCTGTAGTGCGAAGGTGTAGTGGCGACGATGCAGAAACAGCTCCAGGCGGTGACCCTGTCGTGCTGCAGCAAGCAGTGTTTCCAATGTTTCTGTCAGTTTTTGCTCATCTGTTTCTTTGGGCAGGTAGACGGCTACCTGCTGCTGTATCCCCCAGCGTTGCCGAAAGATGGCAGTGGCTGATTCCTCCTGCTTGCGGCGTCGCTCAAGGGAGCCAAAGAGTGTAACCGGTTCATTGGTGACGGTTACGGTGGGAAGCAGGCAGGTCTTGAAGCCATGGGCGTCGGCACGGTGCCGGTAATCACGCAGGCACCAGGGGCCGCCATCCAACTCTTCGTCAAAAAGCCCAATTCTGTCGCGCATCTTTCTGGCAAGTGCAAGTGCAGAAAAGCTGATATCACAGGTTTCAATGCCGGTACAGCCGATTTTTAGACGCTGTGGTGGCAGGGGGGCGTCAACAGGGCAGTGGGGGGTGATAATACCGGCCCCGTCCTTGGTGGTTGTTGCCAGAATCTGTTTCAGGCAGGCAGCTGAGAGAGTGGCGCTGGAGCGTATGATCAGTGCCCAGTCAGCGTCGGATCGGCGCAGAGCACGGTTGGCAGCGGGAACAAAACCGATATTGCGCTCCATGGTCATGTAGAGTACGCGATCCCCCAGGTGGTCGCAGAACTCCTCCAGCATCCGCTCGGTGGTGCGGTCGCAACCATTGTTGATAATAATTAACCGGGCCGTGTCTGTGCTGTCCAGAATGGAAGCAAGGCAGGCCCTGGCTGCAGTAGGGTTGTTCCATACGGGAACAATGATGTCAAGGGTGGGGACGGTCATAGGTACACTATAGAGAAAGGGCGGGCATGACCCACCCTTTGGGATTGTGGTATTTGCGGTGTTTTCAGGACGAGGATGACTTTTCTTACGAAGTAATAGCCACCCGCTTGAGTAGATGCAACTCATCCAGCACCTTGCCAGATCCCAGAACAACGCAGTCAAGCGGATTTTCTGCAATCAGTACCGGTACCTTGGTGATCTCGCGCAGCAGTACATCCAGATTGCGTAGTCCGGCGCCGCCGCCAGCCAGGAAGATTCCCTTGTCCACGATATCGGCTGCCAGTTCAGGCGGGGTACGCTCAAGGCATTGACGGACAGTATCCACGATGGCGTTAACCGCTTCCTTGAGGGCATCGCGGATTTCATCTGAGTTTATTTCAATGGTTTTGGGAATGCCGGAGACCAAGTCGCGTCCCTTGACCTCCATGGTCAGTACCTCGGGGCCGGGATAGGCTTCGCCGATCTCGATCTTGATCGCCTCTGCCATCCTCTCACCGATCTGCAGGTTGTACTTGCGCTTGATATACTGGACAATTGCCTCGTCCATCTTGTCGCCACCCATACGGGTTGACTGGGCGTAGACAATGCCGGCCAGGGATATCACGGCAACTTCGGTGGTGCCGCCACCGATATCAACAATCATGTTGCCGCTGGCTTCAGTAATCGGCAGACCGGCGCCAATGGCGGCTGCCATCGGCTCTTCAATCAGGTAGACCTCGCGGGCGCCGGCAGACTCGGCAGATTCCTTGACCGCCCGTTTTTCCACCTGGGTGATACCGGAGGGGACGCAGATCACGATCCGGGGACGGACCAGGGTCTTGCGGTTGTGTACTTTATGGATGAAGTAACGCAACATCTCTTCGGTGATGTCGAAGTCGGCAATAACACCGTCCTTCATCGGGCGGATGGCGGTGATGGAACCGGGGGTCCGGCCCAGCATCTGCTTGGCCTCCATCCCTACCTTCAGCACCTTCTGCTGGCCTGTGGGCATCTTCTGTACGGCAACCACCGAAGGCTCACGGACTACGATCCCTTTGCCTTTCAGGTACACCAGGGTGTCGGCGGTGCCCAGGTCAATGGCCAGGTCGTTGGAAAACATTCCGAACAGGGAGTCAAATATTTTAAACATAACGGAAATCCTTTCACTATAAATAGGACCTGAAAAACTATCAGAACAAGCAGTTGAATGCAAGGGAGAAAACAGGATTTCTTCTGTTCAGATAGTCGCTATCCCCTTGACTTGGCGCTGAGATGTCGGTAGTTTAGACAAATTTAGCAGCTTACCGTGGAGAACGTGACAATGGACTACAAAGCAACTCTGAACCTGCCCCAAACCGACTTTCCGATGAAGGCCAACCTGTACCAGCGTGAGCCGGAGCTGCTCAAGCGCTGGCAGGAGCTGGATCTGTACGGAATGATTGAGGAGGCCGGCAAGGACAAGCCGGTCTATATGCTGCATGATGGCCCTCCCTATGCCAACGGCCATACCCATATCGGCCATGCACTGAACAAGACTCTGAAGGATATTGTATTAAAGGTCAAGCGGATGGAAGGCTTCCAGGCCCCCTATGTGCCGGGCTGGGATTGTCATGGTCTGCCGATTGAGCTGCAGGTGGAGAAAAACCTGGGGTCAAAGAAGCACCAGATGACCAAGGCTGAGATGCGCAAGGAATGCCGTGTCTATGCCAAGAAATTTATTGATATCCAGAAGGAAGAGTTCAAGCGTCTGGGGGTGTTGGGGGATTGGGACAACCCGTACATGACCATGACCAATGAGTATGAAGGACTGACCGCTGCCGAGTTGGCCAAATTTGCCCACAACGGTGGACTGTACCGGGGCAAGAAGCCGGTGCACTGGTGTTCTTCCTGTGTGACCGCCCTGGCAGAGGCCGAGGTTGAGTATGCTGATCACACCTCGCCATCCATCTTTGTCAAGTTTGCCCTGCAGGATGATATTTCTGCTGCTATCCCTGCTCTGGCCGGCAAACCGGTCTTTGTGGTGATCTGGACCACTACCCCCTGGACGATTCCTGCCAACCTGGCCATAGCGATGCATCCTGACTATGACTACTGCGCCGTTCTGGTCGATGGTCAGGCCCTGATTGTTGCTGAGGGACTGAAGGATCAGTTCCTGGCTGCCAACGGTCTGTCCGGTGAGGTGATTGCCACCTTCAAGGCCGGTCTGCTTGAACGCAAGAATTGTAAACATCCTTTCTATGATCGAGATTCTGTCATCCTGCTGGGGGAACATGTCACCCTTGAGGCCGGTACCGGTTGTGTCCACACTGCCCCTGGCCATGGTCAGGATGACTACGTGCTTGGTTTGAAGGAAGGTCTTGATATCTACAACCCGGTGGATAATCACGGCAAGTATATCGGCAACCTCGAACTGTTTGGTGGAGAAAAGGTCTTTGAGGCCAATCCCAAGGTGATTGAAAAGCTGCAGGAAGTGGGGGCTTTGGTGGGGGTCAGCAAGATCTCCCACTCCTATCCCCACTGCTGGCGCTGCAAAAAACCGATCATCTTCCGTGCCACTGAGCAGTGGTTCATCTCCATGGATGCCAATCAACTGCGTGAAAAATCACTGGAGGCGATTGGCAAGGTAGAGTGGATTCCCAAATGGGGCCGTGACCGGATCTACGGTATGGTTGAGAACCGTCCTGACTGGTGTATCTCCCGTCAGCGTTCCTGGGGGGTGCCGATTACCGCCTTTTCCTGTACTGATTGCGGCGAGTTTCTGGCTGACGGCCCCACCATGGATCATGTGGCAGAGCTGTTCAAACAGCACAGTTCAGACGTCTGGTTTGAGTGGGAGGCTGCCCGGCTGCTGCCTGCCGGAATCAAATGCCCCAAGTGCGGCTCAGCCGCCTTTGAAAAAGAGAATGACATCCTGGATGTCTGGTTTGATTCCGGCGTCTCCCATGCTGCGGTGCTGGAGCCCAACCCCAGACTTTCATCACCGGCAGATCTCTATCTGGAAGGCAGTGATCAGCATCGTGGCTGGTTCCACTCCTCACTGCTTGAGTCTGTTGGCACCCGTGGGGTGGCCCCGTACAAGGCAGTGCTGACCCACGGCTTTGTGCTTGATGGGCAGGGGCGCAAGATGAGTAAATCCATGGGTAACGTGGTGGCACCTGAGGATGTGATCAAAAAGTTCGGAGCTGATGTACTGCGGCTCTGGTGCGCGGCCCAGGATTACCGTGACGACAGCCGGATCTCGGAAGAGATCCTGAACCGGGTGGCCGAGGCCTACCGCCGGATCCGCAACACCTGCCGCTTCATGCTGGGCAACCTGTACGACTTTAATCCGGCCGTTGACAGCGTTGCCTTCAGCGACATGATGCCGATCGACCGCCTGGCCCTGCATCACCTGGAACTGCTTAAGGAGCGGGTGCTGGCTTCATACCGCGAATTTGAGTTCCACACTATCTATCAAGTGGTTAATGCCTTCTGTACGGTTGAGCTGAGCGCCCAGTACCTGGATATTCTCAAGGATCGCCTCTATACCAGCCGCAAGGATGCCAATGAACGTCGCAGCAGCCAGACCGCCATGTATCTGATCACCGATACCCTGACCCGGCTGATGGCGCCGCTGATCTCCTTTACAGCCGATGAGATCTGGCAGTACCTGCCGGGTGAGCGTGAGGCCAGTGTGCATCTGGCAGCCTTCCCGCAGCTGGTGCCTTGCAACAAGGACGAAACATTGGCAGAACTCTGGGGGCGTCTGTTTGATGTGCGCGCCGATGTCCTTAAGGCGCTGGAGCTGAAGCGGGTTGAGAAAGTGATCGGCCATCCTTTGGATGCTGCGGTAAAACTTTCAGCTCCACCCGAAACCATCGCCTTTATGAATGATTATCTGGATAAACTACGAGCAATCTGCATTGTTACCAGTCTTGATCTTGTAGAGAACCTGTCGGTAGAAGCCTATGACGGCACCACTGTTGAAGGATTGAAGGTGCTGATTGAAAAGGCATCGGGAGAAAAGTGTGAGCGTTGCTGGTGCTACAGTGAAGAGTTGGGCAGCAATGCTGAACATCCCACCATCTGCCCTAAATGTATTGCTGCGGTGATATAGCATGAACCGTTGGGGAGTTTTTTTTATTATTACGATTGTCGGGCTTGTGGTTGATCAGGCCACTAAGCTGTATGTCGACCGTGTTATGGTTTTGCATCAGTCCATCCCGGTGATTGATGGTCTGTTCAACTTTACCTATCTGCGTAACCGGGGGGCTGCCTTCAGCTTTCTTTCTGATGCATCCTGGCGCCTGCCGTTTTTTATCGGGGTGACGCTGGTGGCTGCTGTCGTAATTGTTATCGCGCTAAAGAAGATGCGTGATGATCAGAAGCTGGCCCAGGTCAGCCTGGCCATGATCTTTTCCGGGGCCATCGGTAATCTGATTGACCGGGTACGATTGGGTGAGGTGATCGATTTTCTGGATGTCTACTGGAAAACCCACCACTGGCCTGCCTTTAACGTGGCTGATTCCCTGATCTGTGTCGGGGTTGCTCTGATTGCGCTTGATATGCTCAAGGAGGAACGGCGGCAGCAGGCCACGTCCGAGTAGTTTTCAGCTTTAAAAGCCAGGTTGGAAAGTACCATCATTATGTGCTAGTATACGTACAGATTGAATCAGAACAGGAGGAAGCCCATGCCGTTGTTTGTAGAAGCAATTATGGTTGTGGTAATCATGCTGGCATGCTTCTTCGGGGTTTTTATGCTCCTGTTTCTGTTTGCCCTGGCACTGTTTCCGGTGGAAAAATCACTTTCCAAAATTGTCTGGGATATGACCGCGCCCAAGCGGAAGCCGATACCTCAGCCCCAGGGTGGTTTCAAGGGGTTCAGCGAAAAGCATCGTTCATAACTGGCTCTGTAACCTGGACCATAGCGTTGGCAAGGGGCACCTGATTTCAGGTGCCCCTTGCTTGTTCAGGTCAGTCCAGATCGCCGGTAATCCGTTGCAGCTCATATAATTTGACATTGACGCCGCTGACGCAGGTGATGATCTCTTTGAGGACGGTTTCATCCACGCCGCATTCTTCCTCAATCCCCTGGAAGAAGGGGTAGCCTTTGGGCAGTGGCGTTAGCGCTCCGTCTCTCAGTAACATCACATCAACCAGATCATTGACCCGGCCGGTTGCTTCCCAGGGGTCACGGTAGTTGAACTGGCGGGCAACAATGTGTAGCCCCATGCCGTTGGGAAAGATCGCCTTGGCCTCAAAGGAAAACTCCCGTGGTGCGCTGTAGTGCTCAGAACGGCCGGAGCGAGCCATTACCTGCGCCCCGGCAGCCTCCAGCAGTTCCCGGACAGAATCATCAGTCATCGGTTGTAAAGGTGTATCCATATGTCATCCTCTCAAACAGATCAGTTACAAACAGCCTACCCGAAAGCAGTATCTGACTGCAAGCATGAGATGCAGCTTTGGCCGGTTGGCGAAGACACACCTGCAGAAGCAGAACTTATACGAGCTGTCGGTGAAAAAGGGCTGATCGATGATTCAGCGAAGCTGTTACAGCAGCTTGTGTACAGCTATTATGCTGAGCATCGTCGTGATCTGCCCTGGCGAGACGGCGCTGACCCCTACCGGGTGTTGGTGTCAGAGATCATGCTGCAGCAGACCCAGGTGGATCGGGTGATTCCCAAGTTTACTGCCTTTATGCAACAGTTTCCTGATGCCAGGAGCCTTGCCGATGCTCCGCTGGCGGATCTGCTGGCTGCCTGGCAGGGGTTGGGCTATAACCGTCGCGCCCTGAGCCTGCAGCGGGCAGCCCGGATGCTGGTGGATGAGTGGGGCGGCAGTATACCGGATGATCCTGTCCTGTTGCAGCAACTGCCCGGTATCGGCCCCTACACTGCCGGAGCTGTCGCCTCCTTTGCCTTTAACCGGCCTCAGATCTTTCTTGAAACCAATATCCGGGCCGTACTGCTACATTTCTTCTTTGCCGATCAGGAGGGGATCACCGATACGCAACTGCTACCGGTTGCAGAGGCGGTGCTGGATCAGGCTAACCCCCGCGATTGGTACAATGCCCTGATGGATTACGGCAGCGACCTGAAACGCCGTTTTCCTAATCCCAGCCGTCGTAGCCGGCATCACAACCAACAGAGCAGGTTTGAAGGTTCAGACCGTCAGGTGAGAGGGGCGGTGTTGCGGCTGCTGCTCAATACAGGCGGAGCCATGCTGCCTATGCTTCAAAAACAGCTTGAGGTTGATAGAGAAAGGCTCACACGGATTCTGGAGGGGATGGTAAAGGAGGGCTTTTTGAAAAAACAGGGCAAGAAGTTCATCATACCATCAACCTGAGCTCTACCCCCCAAGGGGTTGGCTTCTCCCCCTCTTGTGTCAGTACCCACAAGGTAGGGAAGGTCATCTGCTCCGGCACCGGTCCGATACCGTCGGTCAGGTAGACCACTGCAGCTGGCAGGGGATGCATGGTTTGGGCATACTCAAAGACCGGCCGCAGGTCGGTAAAACCACCGCCATCATACCGTTGGGCCACAAATGAGGCGCTGTTGAAGGTCTCGATCTGCTGAATCCGGCTATTGGCGTACAGCACTGTGATGCTGCAATCTCTGCCGCGGGCCAGGTTGACCAGCTCTGCTGCAAAGGCTTCCCGCAGTGCAATGATGTTGGTGGAATCACTGACATCAATCCCCACCAGCAGGTTTAGCTTGCGTCGTTTACGTACCCCCGGCGTCTGGTGGACAAAGCGGCGATGCTCCCGCATCCAGGTGCTGCTATGGCCGGTTCGTCCGGCGGTTGCAATAAACTGACGCAGTATCTGGCGCCAGGGGATCGGTGCCGGATGCAGCAGCGTATCCACCACTGCCCGGATATCTGCCGGAGTCTCACCATCACTGCCCCGCAGGGCATCCTGCACCATGCTGCGCAGCATCTCTTCCGCCAGGGTCAGCGGGGTGCCATCGGCATCCTGCCAGGCCTCATGATCGTCAATGGTCTCTGCCTCGTGCAGTTGCTGCCCGGAACCCTCGCCATCAATCCCGCTGCTGGCCTGTTCAGCCCTGCCAGCACCGCTGCCTTCCACGTTGCCCATGTCAAAGGGTGGAACGATCAGGTCGTAGTATTCCTCGGCAGACAGGCCTGTTTCCATCCTGAAGTTCTGGGGATACAGCGCCCCGCTTGGCAGGCCGTCAATACCCGGATTTATAGCCAGGTCACAGGCCACGTCCCAGTCATGGGGATTGCGCTCACGACGACGCAGCGGATGCAGATGGAGCAGGTGCTTGAGCAGGTGCTCCAGCAGCGCTTCCTGTTCCGGTGGAGTAAAACTGCTGAAGGAGGCGTCATTAACCGACAGGATCGGTATGCCGTCCCGGACGGTGATGGCAACTGACCGGTCGCCGCCTTGCAGGGGGACTCGCCGCAGTTGCAGCAGCAGGTGTCCGTAGAACGGTTTCTGTTTCAGGAGGCGGATGATGCTGTTCTCAAGGCTGCGCATGGTGAGACAGGGTAGCGAAACGTGACGTTCCTGTCAAAGGGTTCAAATTACCTTTTCTGGTGGGTAACGGTATGCTATACAAAATAACCTAAATTTCATACCTACCGCAGTGGCGGTGGCAGGAGGCGAGAGATGTCAGAAGAAACGAACCCAAAAGTGTTGCTTGAAACCAGCAAGGGAAACATTACCCTTGAACTGAATAAGGAAAAGGCACCAATCACCGTTAAAAACTTTCTGGGCTACGTGAAGGACGGCTACTATGACGGTCTGATCTTCCACCGTGTGATCAAGGATTTTATGATCCAGGGTGGTGGTATGGATGCAGACATGCAGCAGAAAAAGACCAAGTTTGCCATTAAAAACGAGGCTCAGAACGGGCTTAAAAACGTTCGTGGTAGCGTAGCCATGGCCCGTACGGCACTGGTTGATTCGGCCACCTCACAGTTCTTCATCAATACCGTTGATAACGCCTTTCTGGATAACAAAGGCAAGCGTCAGGATGATTTTGGCTACTGCGTGTTCGGACAGGTGGTTGAGGGGATGGACGTGGTGGATGAAATGCGTCAGGTCAAGACCGGTAACAAGGCTGGCCATGGCGATGTGCCGCTGGAGCCGATCACCATCATCTCTGCCAAACTGGTTGAGTAGTGCTGGGCAGGCATAAGACAAACAAGAAAGGCCGGTGAGAGATCACTGGCCTTTCTTGTTGATACTAAATTTATCGGGTTAAATGAGTGTTTAGATAGATGGTGGCCTCGAAAGGGCCGATTTGAATTCTGGATTACTTAGTAATTGATGAATAAAGTCTTGTGTTGCAGGCATGAGTGATTGCTGGGCATTATTGAAAACGGTCACGCCTATATATGCCCCCTCAAATAAGTAGTCATTTTTTATATTGAATTTTTGTTTTCCGTTAACGGCTAAATCCATGTCAATTTTCCATTTCCCCGTACCGACTGAGCACTCAACCTCAAACTCTTTCAGAGAGCCAGTAATCTCAATTTTTGATTTTTCTGAATAGAGATTTGCTACCATAGCTCTTCGATTAACGCATTTCTCAGGTAGGATGCAAAAGTCATGTTTTCTGGAGGACTCATGCTTGCTCCACGGCAACCAACGCTAGTTGAGTCCCCTTCAAATTTACCCACACTAACTTTTGTTTGAGAGTTTGAGGCAATATCTCTTAAAAGCAGCATGTTCTTTGAAGAGACACCATACCTCTGTGTTATTGCTGGTGCACATCCTGTAAGTGCAAAGATCGCGACTGCGCAAATAAGCCTTGAAAATACAATCATTTTAGCCTCCTTTTTGTTTTGTGTAGAGAAAATATATGTCTCAATAAGCAGAGTATTTATCTACTGCAAGCCGCAGATCTGATTAAAAAATATCACCAGAAAAAGCCGCTGTTGTATTTTGTTTTAACCGCCAGGCCGGGCATGATCAGGCTGGAGTATTCCTCTGGTATGATGATAATGCTGCGGTCTTCCTGCAGGTCTGTGTCGGCAATAGTGACATCGGCTATTTTCTGCGTGGTCAGCCGTTCGGTCTTGCGTACCCGGTCAACCTCCTTGATATAGCGGAGCAGTTCAACGTCATCGCCCCCCTTAACTCCGTCCCGTCTGCCGATGTTGACATAGGCAATGCGGGTCCCGTCGGGGCCGGTCATGGTCTTATACAGATAGCCGTAACGGGGGAATGCCTCAATAAAAGGTCGCTTCGCCTTGCTTGTCGCGTTGGCCACTGCTTGATTAATGACCGCTGTGGCGTTGCGAACCCGGCATTCATGTCGTACCTCCGCAGTGGTCGTCGTGCTGATACTGCCTTTGAACGGTTCAAATGCCTGGGCAATGGAACCTGTTGAGGCATTGATGACCCGAATATTAACGGTGGCACTTCCCTTGATGGTGCAGGATGGTTTGGTGGTCGTGCATTTTCCTTTGTTGTCGCAGGTGGTCTGGCTGGGTGTAAATTCGGCTCGCGCCACCGGGTTGGTTATGGAACCCAGCACAACATAATCAATCCCCTGAACCATGCTGGTTATTTCTGAAAAATCAGCAGCCATATCCAGTGACCAGACAAATTTTTTCTCATCAAACAGCTTCTGGGCCTGGCTCCGTTCAACAACTTCCATGCCACAACCTTTTGATGCAATCTGGGTCAGTCCCTCCTGAGCACCGGGGCTGAGGCGGCCGCTGTATTCAAATGGTTCTCCAAGGGGCAGGATTGCCACCTTGGGTTGTTTTTTCTCAATAACATGCTGGGGCGGGAGTATCTCTGCCACTGCTTGATCCATGGCAGATTCTTTGTACTTTGCGACTTCAACGGTGTGTGAACAACCTGCCAGGAGGGCGGATAGACATAGCAATGCAATGATAATTTTTTTCATACCAGGGGGCTCTTTTCTTTGCTCGATTGCATAACAGGTAAAGATCAGCGCTGATTAGCAGTCTGTGCCAGCTTCAACTTTTTGGGGGTCAGACTTTTCATGGTCTTGTGCAGCCCTGCAGGCGTTGCTTCAAAGGTGATGGCTGCCACCCCTAGTTCACGGCTGAGGTCTACCGGTGTCTGGTTATCAAGAAAACAGCCTTCCCCCTCTTTCAGCATAACCTCCGGGATGAGCAGGATCTGCCCCAACGGTTTGCCCTGCAGTTCGCGTATGATGTCTCGGCCGCTCACCAGCCCGGTAACGGTAACACTGGTGCCAAACAGCTGGTTGGGAATGGCGGCTGCTGTCAGGGAGCAACCGGTTTTTTCGCTCAGATCTGTTAAAAAACTGCTGACAAAGCCAACTGATGACTGACCGGTAACCACGGTTGCGGTAATCGGCGGTAACGGTTTCGCCCGTTTCAACACCGCAGCAGCATCCTTTAAAAACCAGGCCACCATGCCAACCCCGTTTTCCCACTGGGGCAGATCCCCGTACTCCTTGAGCGTCGGAAAAGGATAATCTGCCTTGAGGAAGAACTCATCCGCCAGTTGCAGAAAGGCATCGCCCAGCTGTTTGTTAACGGCCCGCATGCGGGGGAGCCAACTGTCCAGAAACGCGGCCGCGTAGCCGCAGTCAACCGGAGCCAGTTCAGGCAGGCGCTGACGATGCTCGGTCAGGCCAACCGGCACCACGGCCAGGGATCTAACCGCTGGATAGAGGTTGGCCAGCTCAGTGACGGTCTGCTCCAGAATCGTACTGTCATTGACGCCGGGGCAGAGTACCACCTGGGTGTGCAGCTCTATTCTGGCCTTGGTCAGCGCTTTCAGCTGTTCCAGAATCGGTGGAATGTTGGTTCTGCCCAGCAGTTTCTCACGCACCACCGGGTCAACGGCATGGACCGAGATGTACAGCGGCGAGAGACGTTGCTTGATGATCCGGCGCAGCTCTGTCGGCTTCAGATTGCTGAGGGTGACATAGGTGCCCTGCAGGAACGAGAGCCGGTAGTCCTCATCCTTGACATACAGGGGGCGCCGTAACCCTTTGGGCAGCTGATGCACAAAACAGAAGATGCAATTGTTGCCGCAGCGCTTCGGTTCCGGCGGGGCAAAGGTCAGGCCGGGCGGCTCGCCCGGCTCCGGCTCCAGCAGCATCGTCTGCAGCTGGCCATCAGTATTGGCCAGAGTAAACTCTGCCACTTCATCGCTGGCCAGCCAGCTGTAGTCAATCAGGTCCCGCAGGCGGGTGCCGTCAATCTCAAGCAGGCGTTGGCCCGGTTGCAGTCCGGCACGGTCTGCCGGTGAACCGGGCTCCACTGTTTCTATCAAAAGTCCGTGCATTGAACGGTTTCTCTGCTGGTATGCAGATGGCGGGGAGGTCCTGCCATCTGGGATCAAGGGTGATGGTGCAGGCGGAAGGTGCCGTCAACCGAGGTGATGGTGGCTATGGCATGTTTGTAGATCAGGATATCACCACCGGCATCCAGTAGCAGCGAAAAGTTGTCGAATGACTTGATGTGGCCTTCAAGCGACTCACCGGACATCATCCGGACAGCCACCTTGACCCGCTCTTTGCGGGATTGGTTCAGATACTGGTCCTGGATGTTAAAGGGGGCTTTGGACATGGTATTTCTCTCCTTTAGGCGAAGAACGTGGCTGCAGCAGAATGGATAGTAGCAGAGTTTTCCGGATATGCAACCCACTGCATCTCCGGCTCAGCCCTGAACCAGGTTAACTGGCGTTTGGCAAAGTGGCGGGTGTTGCGCTTGATCAGGCGTGTCATCTCAGTTTGATCATAGTCACCCTGCAGATACGCCACCACCTCTTTGTAGCCAATAGCCTGTAACGGTTTACAGTCTGGCGGAGAACCGGATTGTAATAATCCCTGTACCTCAGCCACCAGACCGGCTGCAAGCATGGCATCAACCCGGTCATTAATCCGCTGATACAGCTCCGGCCGAGGCAGATCAAGGCAGAACTGCAGCGCGTGGTAGCTGCTGTCGGAAAAGCCGTGCTCTGCCTGAAACTGTGACAGCGAGATGCCGGTGGTCTGAAAGACCTCCAGGGCACGGATGATCCGGTTACGGTTATTGGGGTGCAGCCGCTGTGCGCTGTCTGGATCTACCTTGGCCAGCTCTGCCAGCAGTGCTTCTCCACCTTCAAGCTCCATCCGCTTGTGCAGCACCTCCCGCAGGGCCTGATCTTCCCCCGGGGCCTTGTTTAATCCCCGCAGCAACGACCGCAGATACAGGCCGGTGCCGCCAGCCAGTATCGGACGTTTGCCACGGGATGAGATATCCTGAATCGCGGCATCTGCAGCGATCCTGAAATCTGCAGCGGTAAACGGATCAGTTGGTTCACAGATATCCAGCAGATGGTGGGGGATTCGTTGCCGTTGTTCTGGAGTCGGCTTGGCACTACCGATCTCAAGACCGCGATAGACGGTCAGGGAATCAACGCAGATGATCTCTCCCTCCAGCTGTTCAGCCAGATCAAGGGCCAGAGCAGACTTGCCGGAGGCAGTAGGTCCTGCAATAACGAGCAGGCGTGGTTTCATGTCCGGTTGAAAAACTTTTCAAGTTCCCGCAGGGGGATCTCGTGGGAAACCGGTCGTCCGTGGGGACAATGGGCTGAGAAGTCGGTAGCATCCATCGCCTTCAGCAACTCTTCCATTTGACGACGGTCCAGGGGGTGTGTGCCTCGCACCACACTGTGACAGGCAACCCTGGCCAGAAGATCGTCTCTGACCAGGTCAAAGCTGGAGCTGCTGCCCTGTTCGGCCAGCTCGGCCAGTAGGTCGCGCAGCAAACCGCAGTGCTTCTGTTCGGCCACAATCCGGGGGACTGCATTGATCCGCCAGGTCTGGCCGCCAAACTCCTCCAGTTCAAACCCCAGCGGTTCCAACAGATTCAGGTAGCGACGGAGCGTGTCTGCTTCGCTAAAGGAAAGCTCCAGGGTGTCCGGCAACAGCAGACGCTGGGATTCTATGCCGCCGGTTGCAAATCCTGCCTTAAGTTGCTCAAAGCGGACCCGTTCGTAGGCAGCATGCTGGTCAATAATCACCAGCCGGTCATCGGCCTGACAGAGGATATAGGCTGCCCGGAACTGGCCAATAACGCTCAGGCTGGAAAAATAGCCGCAGTCTGTTGTAGCTGCTGCTGGCTGTTCCGGCGGTGGCTGGTATACGGTAGCCGGTTCGTAGACCCGTGGCGCAGCAGAAGGCGGTGCAGCCATAAAACGATCCAGAGCCTGCTGGACACCGGCGCGGTGGGTCTGCAGGGGCGTATGGCCATGCAGCCCTGCAGAAGGCGGCAGTACCTCTCTGCGCTGCAGCCAGGGTGATTCGCGCAGCACCTCTTCCAGTACCCCGGCAATGGTGTCGTGCACCTGGCTTTGACGCCGGAAACGGACCTCATGCTTGGTGGGATGGACGTTGACATCCACCTCACCGGTAGGCAGCTCGATAAACAGTGCCACCAGCGGGTAGCGCCCCTTTTCAAGAATCGGTCGAAAGGCCTGCATGATGGCGTGTTGAATGACCTTGTCCCTGACAAAACGACCATTGATGTAGGTAAACATGGCTGCAGTGGTTGAACGGGCTGCCGACGGTGCTGCAAGAAACCCGCTGATCCGCGCTGCGGCGGTTTCTCCAGCCACCGGGAACAGGTCCGCATCCCGTGCCACCAGTTTTTGCAGCCGTTGCTGCAGGCTTGAGGGGCTGACCCGTAGCAGTTCCCGCCCATCATTCTGGTAGCTGAAAGAGACATCAGGGCGGGAGATCGCCATGCGGACCATCAGGTCACCCACATGGGCTGCTTCGGTCTCGGCACTGCGCAGGAACTTCAGCCGGGCAGGGGTGTTGAAGAAGAGCTGCTCCACGGTAAGCTCGGTCCCCACCGCCATGCCGCAGGCCGTAACAGAACGCACAACGCCACCTTCAAGGGCGATTTCGGCCCCCTCAATGCTGTCGCTGGTACGGCTTTTAAGGCGCAAACGGGAGACGGAGGCGATGGAGGGCAGGGCTTCACCCCGAAAGCCCAGGGTGGCAATGGTTTCAAGATCGTGATCAGAGGTTATTTTGCTGGTGGCGTGGCGTTCCAGGGCCAGCAGGGCATCTTCGCGGGACATGCCGTGGCCGTTGTCAATAACCCGGATCAGGCGGCGTCCGCCGGCGTTGATCTCCAGCCGGATATCAGTGGCCCCGGCATCCAGAGCGTTCTCCAGCAGCTCTTTCACCACGGAGGCAGGTCGTTCAACCACCTCACCGGCGGCTATTTTGTTGGCAAGGGATTCAGAAAGGATGCGTACGCGCGGTGCCACAGGAATGCCACTCCATCACAACAGCGAAAAAGAGCGGGGAAGCCCCGCTCAGAAATGGAAAGAAGGTGTCGAAGAATGATGCTATTTTTTGTTTGCATCCACCGGATCACCAAACAGGCTGCTGAAATCATCGTCACTGGTTTTTTGGGCGTCGCCTGATGCTGCATTGCCCGCTTCACCTGGTGTCGGGGTGTCATCCCATGAAAAGCTGTTCATCTCAAATCCCTGTGCAGGTGCCTGTGGAGCGGTGGTTGCTGGTTGCGGAGTGCTGCTCATCAGCGAGGCAAAAGGATCCGCTGCAGCAGTTGGCGTATCAAATGAAGGGGCAGGGCTGTCGTCAAATGAGAACGGTGACGTCGGTGCTGCCGGTGTCTGTTGCTGCTCAGTGGGAAGATCAAAGGTAAACATATCGTTGCTGGTGTCTGGAGAGGTGTTGTTCTGACGGGTTGTTTCTATCCCCAGCCCGGCAGCCATTTCTGCGCATAGTGATGGGGGAAGAACCATGGAGGTTATGCCATGACTTTGTTTGAACTCCGTTAAGTCTGCAGAACACTTGCGGCAGGAATCATAGCTTTCAAAGCTGGTGTAACCGCACTTAGGACATCTCATCAGGTGTACCCTCCTTGGAGCAACTCTAAATATCTCCCCACTTATACTGCACAATTGCGGTCATGGCAAGGGCAGCTGTTTCAGTTCGCAGAATCCGCTCTCCCAGAGTAACCGGTGTAAAGCCCCAGAACGAAAAGGCCTCAGCCTCCCCCGGTTCAAAACCGCCTTCCGGGCCGATGGCGATGGCGATCCGTGCCGGACGGGGCATCCCTTCCAGAACCTCACGCAGTGGTGTTGGTACACCACGCTCCCAGAGCAGCAGTTTCAGTTCTGCGTTGGCAGCCCCGGCAGCGGCAGCGGCAGCCGAGGGGTGCCAGGCAACCGTTGGCTGATCAAACCGCTCTGATTGGCGGGCTGCCTCAGCCACAATCCGGTTCCAGCGCTCCTGTCGTGCCTGCAGTTTGTCTCCTGCCAGTTTGGGTACGGAACGATCCGCCCTGAAGATGGAAAATTCGCTTACCCCCAGCTCAGTCCCTTTCTGCAGCACCAGCTCTATCTTTTCTCCCTTGGGTAATCCCTGGATAACGGTGATGGCCGGGGCATCCGGGAACTGGGATGCCTCAAGGGTCTCAGTCAGGCGTACCGCCGTCCATTCCTGGGTAACCTGATCGATCAGGCCCAGATGGCGTCTGCCCTGTTCATCAATCAACATCACCTCATCGCCGGACCTGAGCCGCAGCACCCGTGCCATGTGGTGATGTTGCGGGCCATCATAGGAGGCGTAGCCGTCCCTGATGCTGCGGGAACTGACGATAAAGCGGCGGCGTCCGCTCATGGTAGCCTCCGGTAATGCAGGCAGCGCCATTCTCCTGCTGCCAGTGATTCCTCAAAACTGAGCGGGAATGGATCAAAGCCGTTGCGGACCAGCTCTTCCCGTTCTGCCAGAATACCGGAAAGGATCAGGCTGCCACCTGGTGCCATCCGGCTGACAATGCCGGGGGCCATTCTGACCAGCTCCTCTGCCAGGATATTGGCCAGGATGATCCGGTAGCCGTCTCCCAGCTGCTCAAGGGGGGTGGTGCTGCAGCTGATCTGCTCTGCCACGTTGTTGAGGACGCAGTTTTCTTCAGCAACGATGACTGCCTGGGGATCAATATCAACGGCATCAATCTGCAGTGCCCCCAGTTTGGCAGCTGCAATGGCCAGGATGCCGGAGCCGGTTCCCAGATCAAGAATCTTCATGGTTTTGATACTGAAGGGGGGCGGCACCAGCAGGCTTTCCAGGCATTCCAGGCAGAGCCGGGTGGTTTCATGGCCACCGGTGCCAAAGGCCATGCCGGGGTCAAGTACGATCACGGCCCGTCCTTCGTCCTGACCGCCTGTTTCCCAGGACGGGGTAATCAGCAGCCGTTGGCCGATGGCCAGAGGCTTGAAGTGTGCTTTCCAGGAGGTGGCCCAGTCTTCTTCACCCAGCAGGGAAACCTGGGGTGGTACCACTGGTGTATAACCGGGCAGGGTGGCAAGAAAACTGGTGATTTGTGCAAGTCGCTGTTCAATCTGGCAGGGCAGGGTAAAGTAGCAGGTGATACTGGCAGTTGCCAGTTCCGGGATATCGTCCGGTGAAAAACTGTCAACATCCCGGTTTTCAGTGCAGACACCGCAGCCGGACAGTTCAGACAGAAAGTCAGCCACCGTTTCCGAAAGAAGGGCTGGAACGTCACAGGTGACTTGGTACCATGTTGCAGCCATGAATGAGCATCCTTAGAAGCGATTGATCGGCGGAACAGCCCGCCAAAGAGGCCAGAACGTAGCAGAACAGAGGGACGCAGGCAACAAAAAACCTTGACAAAACAGTGGTGGCTCACTAGCTTTCATTAAAAATTAGCCATTAAGTGAGAATCGGTCGTAACAGGGGGCCTGACCATGAAAAAAATCTATGTTCTATCTGATTCCACCGGTGAAACTGCGGAACGGGTTGTCCGTGCCGCCCTGTCCCAGTTTGGTGGCAGTGATGTACGGATTGTCCGTCTGGCAAAGGTCTGTAATCAGCAGGAGGTACTCCATGCGGTTGCTACGGTTACGGCTGATGAAGGGCTGCTGGTGTACACTCTGGTGGATTCATCCCTGGCGATTGCGGTGCATACCATTGCTGAAGAACATGGTCTGATGGCCTTTGATCTGCTTTCCCCTCTGCTGCACAGCCTTTCTATTTTTCTGGGCACCGTGGCCCAGTCCACCCCCGGTTTGCTGCACCAGATTGATACCGATTATTTCCGCCGGATGGAGGCGGTCAACTTTACGGTCAAGCATGATGATGGTCAGGAAAACCGCGGTCTGGTCAAGGCAGATCTGGTGTTGGTGGGGGTCTCCCGTTCATCCAAGACCCCGCTTTCCATGTATCTGGCCAACAAGGGCTACAAAGTTGCCAATGTGCCGCTGGTAAAGGGGATTGATCCACCGGAAGAGCTGGAATCGATTGATCCCGCCAAGGTGGTCGGTTTGTTGATCAGCCCCAAGCGGCTGGTGGAGATCCGCACCTCCCGCCTGGTAAACATGGGCCAGAGTATGAAAAACAGCTATGCCGATTATGAAAAGGTAGAAGATGAAATCACCTTTTGCCGTCAGTACTATCGCAGACACCCGGGCTGGCTGATTATTGATGTCACCTGCAAGTCGGTTGAGGAGTCTGCCTCAGAGATTCTGCGGCGTCTGGTGGGGCATTTTTCGGAATAAACAAACCATTGAGGGTTTCTGGGAAGGGGGAGGTATGCGGGTTCTGGTGGTTGAAGATGAAAAAAAAGTGGCTGCCTTCATCAAGCGCGGGCTTGAAGAAGAAGGGTATCAGGTTGATGCTGTGCATGATGGTGAAGAGGCGGTTCAGCAGGCTCAGACAGAATCCTATGACCTGTTGATCCTGGATGTCATGCTACCCAGCAAAGATGGATTCAGTGTGGTGCGTGAACTGCGGCAGTCCGGTATGTTGGCGCCGGTACTGATGCTGACCGCCAGGGATACCACCGACGATATCGTGGCTGGCCTTGATGCCGGCTCTGATGACCACCCGCCCCCGCCGCTCCCCTTCTCC
>NZ_JAOTRZ010000321.1 GCF_030247655.1 Trichlorobacter sp.
GATCAGAACGCCATAAGTATTCTCAAGAATTGGTTCCAGTTCTGGGAGGATATAGGCGACTGGCTTCCTTCCGTGTTTGCAGTCAATCAGGGTGTCTACCATCCCATTTTCGAGAGGACCGGGACGGTAGATTGCCCTGGCAGCAACGACATCTTCAAAACACGATGGTTGAAGCCTTTTCAGTAACTCCTGAATCCCGCTGGATCCAAATTGGAACACATAATTTGTCTCTCCAGAAGCAAACATTCTGTATGTTGCATGATCGTCAAGTGGCAAAAGTTCAAGACTTAAGTTTGGGTCTTTGGTTGCCTGGACCAGCTTCACAATGGCATCATTGAGAGACAGATTTTTGAGGCCAAACAAATAAAAATTGATCAGGCCAAGTCTCTCGACATTTCGAAACTCGAGATGCGATTGTGGCAGGTTTTGTCCAGGAAGGTCTGCTATAGGCATCCAAGAAAGTAGATCATCCGGTGCAATTATGATACATGCGGCATGAACATGCTGTCGCCTTATTAGTCTGTGAAGGCGTAACGAGATGTTTAAGAGTGAAGCAACTTTTTTATCTTTTTTTGCTAGATGATAAGGACACGTAATCCTTATTCTTGGATGCGGATCTCTTGCTATCGTGCTACTTATTTGTTCCCAGAAATTGTATTCTGGTATTAACACAAGCACACGATTAATTTCATCTTCAGCCATACCTATGATTGATCCAACTTCATAAAATATGCCTTGGTCATCGAAGCATTCAAATAAGCTGGGATGACAAACCTTTTCGCGGCTGAACCTTCGAACGATGTAGTCAACCACATCTTTTCTACGTTCGGCGCAGAAATCGAGATAAATATCAGGGAACATGCCTTGCTTTAACGGGTTAAGAAAGCGCTCGAAGATCAGGCTGTTTTGTATTGGGTCAATGGCTGTTATGCCAAGAGCATAGGCGACAAGCGAACCACCTACCGCACCACGCCCCGGACCGACCGGAATACCATTGTCCTTTGCCCAGTTGACATACTCCGCCACGACAAGAAAATAATCTGACAGGCCCTTTGCAGAAATACTTTCCAGTTCATGTTGGAGGCGTTCCGAATAACTCATCTCCAGACCCTGCGTTATTGCAGGATTCTGCGTTCTAATGATTGGCATTTTGCTCTGCAAACCATCGCTGGCCCTCTGCAAAAGGACCTCATGTGAGCTTCGGCCGTCCAACGATTCATAACGCGGCAGATGAGGTCCATCCATCTGCAGTTCCAGGTTACAGCGATCAACAATGGTGAGAGTATTGAAAATTGTTTCGGGACAATCCCCGAACATCCTCCACATCACCTCAGAAGGATAGAGACAAGGCTCTACTGAGGATCGTTCCCCAAGTTCTTCAAGGGTAATGCCTCTCTTCATGCATTGCAGCACCTCATAGAGAGGCACATCTTCAGGTGCAAGACAATGACTGTCGGCAGCGACCACCAGAGGAATATCCAACTCGCGAGCAATGGAGCTCAGGTTTGCCAAATCTCTTGTTGGTTCAGGAAACAACTCAATGTAGAATCGTCCCTGGAACTGTTTTCTATACCAGGCAGCTACACTGACGGCATCCTCGCTGCCCTGCCCGCACAACTTCGCCAGCTCTCCGCTCTTCCCACCGGACAGACAGATCAACCCATCACTATGGGCTGAAAGAAAAGCAGGCGACACAGGGGTAATGGTTGACAAACCTTTTTCTGTAGCTGCGGAGACAATCCGACACAGATTTCGGTAGCCGGTCGTATTCATGCAAAGCAGCACCAGCTTGTAAACATGATTGACAGCCTTATCTCCCCAAAGTACGGAAGTGATACTGACCTCCGCACCGATAATCGGTTTTATTCCTGCTTTACGACATCTCACGTAAAAATCTATGGCGCCGGACATGTTATCGGTGTCGGTTATGGCGACAGCAGGCATTTTGTACTCCACAGCTTTGGCAACCAGCTCACGTATGCGGATAGTGCTATCAAGAAGAGAATATTCAGTATGGACATGCAGGTGAACAAATGATGATGTACTCATGTACGATCCCTTCACCGATTTAATAAAAAATTATCCGTACAGCTCGAGTTAGTTTCCAAACCCTATCTTCCTCGGGCTTGCCCCCTTTGTCTCGCACTCCTTGCTGAGAATTTCATGCAGCCGGCCAGCTGTGGCTGCCTCATCCCACAGCTCAAACTGCCGGGCAGCCACGGCAAAATCGCCAGGGGTGAGCTGCTCCAGGCGTCTTACCTGCTCATCCCAGGCACTACTCTCTGATTT
>NZ_JAOTRZ010000029.1 GCF_030247655.1 Trichlorobacter sp.
ATATAATTTATTATGAATAGATAGCTTGGTTGATTTGAAGGGAGATTATTGAGGCATGTATGACCTGTCTGCCCTACTGGATAACCTACACTCCGTAGTGAGCAAAGGCCTTGACCACCTTGCCATCAGGCCCAAAGTGAAAGACCTCGGCAGCCAGCCGGTCCAGCGCACCACGATAATAGAGCGTAATACTGTTTACCCCGGCAAGAACGGTAAGCAGCTCAAACTGCAGGTCCGGCAACAATTGTAGGGCCTGGCTCCAGTAGGCGCCCACCGCCTGTTTGCCCTGCAGCATACCGGATGGTTCCCCCACAATCTGGGCGATTACCGGTGAGTGCATCTCAAAATCGTCGGCATAGTGGCTAAGTACCTGCTCCAGATCGTGGCTGTTCCAGGCCTCTATCCATTCATTGGCAAAGCTGTGTGCAAATGCCTGATCAATCATGGTCTGCCTCCGTTGCTTGGCTGGATAATTCCCTTCAGCTTCAACGCCTCCATCACCATCTGCTGACGGTAGGCGCCTTCTGCTGGTTTGGTTATAGCCATGTTCAGGGCAAAAAACCAGACATCTGTGCCGGTCTCAAGGCAGCCCACATACCAGCCGATTTGCGGCGTCTCCTTTTCTCCGTAACCGGCCCAGCCGGTCTTGGCGTACAGGCGGTAACCGGGTTTTTCCTCCATCAGCATGATGCTGCTCAATGCGTCATAGGATGCGGCCTTAAACGGCAGTTCATGCTTGTAGAGTTTTTTCAAAAACGCAATCTGCTGTTGGGCGCTGATCCGCAAATCACCGGACAACCAGAAGGTGGTCAGCTCCGGGCCGGGGTTGGCATTGCCGTAGTCGATCTTTTTCAGCCACTGCTGATACGCTGTTGTGCCGATCCGCTGCGCCAGTTGCTGATAACACCAGACGCAGGAGTTTTTGAAGGCACTGGCCAGGGTCTGATTCTTGTTGCAGGCCGACACCCCTTTGTCTTTACCATCCCAGGTAAAAGTCCCCTGCGGCATGATAGCCCCTGTTTCCAGCGCAATCAGGGTATTGGGAATTTTGAAAGTGGAGGCAGGCAGCAGCGATTGTGCTGCCCTTGCTTCGTTATGGACATAGCTGCGGGAACCGTCACGGTTTGTCAGCACAAGGGTGCCCGATACCGCACGGGCACTGAACAGCCCGGCAAGTTCGGCATCCTCTGCCCTGACAGGTGTTACATCACAAATCAGCAACAACAGCACAAAGTACAGGTTTACTCGATACATAGGGCCATATCCTTGGTTGACAGCGTGTATGGCGAACTACTTTAACATCCACGATGCCTTGGTTTCCAGCCGTTTGCCATCTTCAAGAGTGGCCTGAGTCAAGCTGCCTGCTTCAGCCTGGATGCAGATGAAGTACAGATCCTCATCCCCGGCCTTCCAGCCCCGCTCTCCTTCAGGTGCCACCCGTACCAGACTGCCTTCCTGGATCGGGAATTCATCACCATCCACGTAGAACATGCCGCTGCCCCGCAGCACAATGTACAGCTCTTCGTTCTTCTTATGACTGTGGATGAACGGCATATATTTACCGGCTGGCAGACGGTTGAGGGATACCTCGCAGCCGGTCAGACCCAGTTCTTTGCCGATAAAGTATTTCCCGTGAAAGCCCATAAAATCTTTATTGAGCAGTTCTTCAAAAGGCCCGATATGTTCTGCACTGTAGTTTTTCGCCGTGGTTGTCATCGCATGTTCCTTTCAACTGCAGATTGGTTTGAGCAGTGCAGCCGGTACGTTCGCCTCACAGGGGATCTTGACCTGGCACAGGCCGCAGGGAGTGGCCCCGGTGCCATAGTTTGCGGTTGCATAGGGGGTGGTTGTCTCACGGATGTAGCTAAAACAGGCCTGTTTATCATGGCCTGCAGCGGTTGTAATGGCATCAACCGGACACCGTTTGGCACAGGCGCCGCAGGTGCCCTTGGCATACCAGAGACACCAGGCGTGATGGTCATCACCGTACACTCGCGTGGTAACCGGCAGGTTAATGCGCGCAACCACCGAACCGAAGCGGACAGCCTTGCCCCAGCGGGTGATCAGGGCATCTGAAAGGCCAAAGGTACCGTGACCGGCCACAAAGGCAACATGCCGCTCTGACCAGTTGGAGGCCAGCCCGAAACGCTCTGACTGGCGGTAGGCGAAGCCGGGCAAACGCTCCGGTGCCACTGCAGGATGCCCGGCCTGCGTGAGTGCATCTGCCAGATGCAGACGCAGGGCACAGTTGAACTCTTCGCCATAAAAGCGTGAACGGGCCCAACGTTCTGCCGGTACAGTGGTTTCCAAACGCTGATCAGCACGGGTTTTCGGTGTCTGCGGTAAGAGATAGCTGATCACCCGCAGCTCTTCAGCAGCTGCCGGAGCTTCTGGAAATGCCAGGGCATAGGCCTCTTGCGGGGTCCAGAGGAAAGGGCCGATCAGCTCTTTGACGCGCAGAAACAACGGGTCGTCTCCCCGTGCTATCGCCACCTGTGGTTCTAGCCAGGCCTTTTCAGTGGTTGCAAGGTGCAGGCTGTTGCTGGGGTCAGAGGCCCAGAAGCTGCGAATGATGTTTTCGATGTGCATGACAAAATCCATAGATTCCCCTCACTGCCTAGCTGACCGAGAAACGAAGGATTACCATGTTCCGTAATGCACAAATTCGCTGAGCGGCTTGCGGGGCGGGCCGCCTTTTGCCTCTCCAGCAGGGTAACCCAGCGGAAACAGGCCGACGATTCTGATCTGTGCCGGGATTCCCAGCAGGCTTTTAAGTTGTTCCTCGTCGAACACCCCTACAAAGACGCTGCCCAGCCCCAGGTCATGGGCAGCCAGCATCAGGTTCTGGCTGGCAATGCCCAGGTCAGCCATGTAATACTGCTCGCCGCGCAGGTCGCCGGACTGCTGCGGGTCAGCACAGGCCACCAGCACGATTGGCGCCTGGCCCAGCCCCTTCTGGGCCGGGTTGGTCTTGTAACCGTAGGTGGCAAAGAATGATTCCACAAACGACAGCTCGCTGATTCTGGTGCGCACCGCCTGATCCTGCACCACCACCAGGCTCCAGCACTGCTTGTTTGACCAGGAGGGGGCCTGTTGCACCGCCTCCAGCACGGCCTGCAGCTTTTCCGGCTCAACCGGTTGATCGGAAAACTTGCGGATACTTCTGCGGGTCTTGATCGCTTCCAGGGTCTCCATACACTGCCTCCTTAACGATGAGGTGTCTTACATTAAGTGCTTGCAGCAACAGCTAGCAGGTCACAAACCGTCGTGCCACTGCCTCGGCCTGCTGCAAGATATGGTCAGGCACGGCATCCACAGAACCGGGGCCGATACCGCAGGCCCGGACCAGGGTGATCTCGTTGAAGCCCATCCATTTCAGGAACTGCTCATAGCGGGGGTAGACATCCGCAAAAAGTGCCTCGTCAGGGTGGCCCTGGGTCAGAATTAAGACCAGTTTCTTGGGAGAAAGACGGCTGGGTTGAGGATTCGTCAGATAATCCGGCACAAGATATGAGTAGGTGCGATCGATAAACCCTTTCAACTGAGCCGTGATATCGCCGTAGTAGACCGGTGTGGCCAGAACCACAGCATCCGCGTCCTGCACGACTGCCAGAACCTCTGTCAGGCCATCGTTTAACACGCACTCTTCATGCCCTTTTTTACAGGCATAGCAGGCCTGACAACCGCGATAGGTCAGACGGTTCAGTTCAAAAGTCTGGGTTTCAGCCCCCAGCTCTGCGGCTGTTTGCATAATACGATTGGCAATGGTGGCGCTGTTGCCGTTGGTGCGGGGACTGCCCAGCAGACTGACAATCTTCATGGTATTCCTCCAATATGTAGTGAGAGTTCTACGGCAGCGAAATAACCGTACGCCCCCGTATAGTGCCCTGCAGAATGGCCTGCAGCTTTTTTTCAAGATCATCCAGCGTTACCTCGTTTGCAACGGTTGCCAGATGCTCCGGGCGCCATGCTCCGCTAAGGCGTTCCCAGACCTGCAGCCGTGGCTCCATCGGGCAGTTAACTGAATCAATGCCGATCAGGCTGACACCGCGCAAGATAAAGGGGTAGATGTTCATGACCAGATCTGTTGAGCCAACCAGGCCGCAACAGGTTGCCGCACCACCGTAGCGGGTTGATTTCAGCGCTGCCACCAGCATCTCGCCACCAACCACATCCACCACACCCGCCCAGCGCTCTTTCAGCATAGGACGATCAGCCCCTTCGATGAGCTGTTCCCGGGAGATCACCTCTGACGCCCCCAAGGTGTGCAGATAGGCTTCATCGTTATTCTTACCGGTGGCTGCCACCACCCGATAGCCCGCCCTGGCAAGGATGGAAACCGCAATACTGCCCACTCCGCCGGTGGCTCCGGTAACCAGCACATCGCCAGTGCCGGGCTTGACACCGGCCTGCTCCAGTTTCAGCACTGACAGTGCTGCCGTGAACCCGGCAGTACCGATTATCATGCTTTCACGCAGATCAAGGCTGGCAGGTAATGGAACCGCCCATTCTGAAGGTATGCGGATACACCCACCCCAGCCGCCATCGGTCTCCATTCCCAGATCATAACCGGTGATCAGCACCTGCTGACCCGGTGCAAATTTGCCGCTTGCACATGAAATCACCTCGCCGGCCGCATCAATCCCCGGTGTATGGGGAAACTGACGGGTAACGCCGGGATGTCCGGTGGCTGACAGGGCGTCCTTGTAGTTAAGCGAGGAGTAGCGCACCCGCACCAGCAGATCGCCGGGAGGCAGCTCTGCGATGGTTCGCTCCTGAATAGCCCGCGTGAACTGTTTGTCTTCACCTTTTGTTACAACCAGGGCCTTGAAGGTTGCATGTACGTCCATAACTATACTCCTCCTTGTTAAACTAGACCGGTCGTCTAGTTTTTGGCTAAATTTTTTTAGCGCAGGGTTACCTTAAACAGCACCTCGATAAAATCCTGCAGCGGTTGCGGTGACTTCATCACCTTGGCCCGCAGGATCGCCCCTTCCCAGCCGGACAGGACAAAAGAGGCCAATGCCTCGGCTTCAAGGCGGCTGTCCAGCTCTTTCGCAACCTGGGCTTCCCGTAGACAACCGGCAAACAGGCAGCGCCAGTCGTTAAAGATCTCATCCAGACGGGCACGGAACCGTTCGTTCTGGTCAGCCATCTCCTGCCCCAGATTGCCGATCAGACAGCCTTTGCTGCACTGGTTGAGGCTGAAACGCTGCAGCGAACCTTCCAGCAGTTTCCTGATACGGGCTAGTGGAGACAAGGCCGTATCCTGCAGCAGCGCGGTCATCCGCTGGCTGTAGTAGTCGGCAAAAACATCCATCACCGCCAGACCAAACTCTTCCTTGCTCCTGAAATAGTGGTAGAACGAGCCTTTGGGAACTCCGGCCTCCTTCAGTACCATATCAATACCGGTAGCGTTGTAGCCCTGACGGGAGATCAGTTCAGTACCTATTTTGATGATTTCGCTGCGGGTGTCTTTCTTTTCCATGGGGCAAAACTAGACTGGTCGGTCTAGCAAGTCAAGCGGTTTTTGTGGCCTGCGGTATAGGGAGCGTGTGCGTTATCACCACCACTATTCAACCGACCTTCTCTCCTGCCGATAAGTATACTTATGGAGCAACTGGAGGTCGGCTGCATGGAACTCTCATCCCTGCTTACACAGTACAATCTGCCACTTACCAACACTGAGCGTGCGTTCTTCAGTGGCCTGAAGCCCGGTGGCATCTCACGTAGTGATGAGTATTATGAACAGCAGATCAAGCGACTGGCAGAGACACGGGAAGCCCTGAAGCAGCTGCCGGATAAAAAGAGTTCTGATCGACAGAATAGATCTGAAAAAGCCAGGATGTTGAAAGAACGGCTGAAGATGCTGAAGCAGATGATCCCGTTTATGAGCGCAGCAGCAGCAAAATCCCTTAAGGCAGAACTAAAGCAGATTGCAGCGCAGATCGCTTCGCTTAGCGACAGCAGCGGAAACGCTGGCCTCTCCACTTCAGGTAGTGGTGTTGAGGCTGCTGCCACCTCAAACGCCACCTCAAACGCCACCGCAAACGCGGTCACCGCTTCTGCAACGCAGGCCGAGGCAGCCACGGTAGAAGCTGCAGCGGAAAAAAGCGATACTGAACAACAGTCTAAAGCAGACGGTGAGCCTGCCGAAGCAACGGATAAGGATGCTACTGCTACAGAAAACAGCGTCGTTGAACAGGCTAATCAAAGTAAAGCAGACAGTGCTGCTGATCGTGCGGAAAAAGAAGAGCTGGAAAAACTAAAGCAGCTGTTTCAATCCGTAAAACAGATGCTTGAGCGCAAACTGCAGAAACCCAACGACCCCGCCACTCAGACCGCATTGCAGATGCAGGCATATCAGGCAGCCGAAGAAGCCATCAGAGAGGCTCGTGTCAGTATTAAGGGCTAACCCCGCTAGCCATCCTGACACCTTACATTCCGTAAAAATGCAGCAAACATACCTCGCTATTCACCCCATACACCAATTTTTGCCTGATTTTTTCAGGCAGTTGCGGTAACGTAGCGCCGCGTTGTAATCAGCCCTCTGACTATCGGGCAATCCATGACACGCGGGGAGAACAGATGCAGACCATTGAAGCCCTGATAGCTACCTTGTCCAATTTTGTCTGGGGACCGCCAATATTGGCACTGCTGGTTGGCACCGGACTGTACCTGACGATTGTCCTGCGTGGTGTGCAGTTTCGCGCACTGCCCCATGCCTTTCGGCTGATCTGGCAGAAGGAACATGCCGCTGACGGCGACATCAGCCACTTTGCGGCCTTGATGACAGCCCTTGCAGCAACGGTGGGGATCGGCAACATCGTAGGTGTGGCAACCGCCATATCACTGGGCGGGCCGGGGGCGGTGTTCTGGATGTGGATGACCGGACTGGTGGGGATGGCCACCAAATATGCCGAGGCGGTACTGGCGGTCAAGTACCGTGAAAAAGGGCCCAACGGCATGCGGGGCGGCCCGATGTACTATCTGAGCAAGGGGGCAAATCTACCCCGCCTGGGCTGGCTGTTTGCTGTATTTACCGCCCTTGCAACCTTTGGCATTGGCAACATGACCCAGGCAAATGCCGTTGCCACCATTTTTAAATCCACCTTTAATGTAGAGACCTGGATCACCGGCCTGGTACTGATGCTGATAACCGGCCTGGTTATCCTGGGCGGGATCAAATCCATCGGCAAGGCCACCTCAATACTGGTGCCGTTCATGATCATCTGCTATGTGGCTGGCGGCCTGATGGTGCTGGCACTGAGTCTGGATAAAATCCCCCATGCCCTGGGCCTGATTTTTCAGGGTGCCTTCAGTCCTGCTGCCGCTGGAGGCGGGTTTGCCGGTTCTGCTATTGCGGCAGCCATGCGCTTTGGTATTGCCCGAGGGGTGTTCTCCAATGAATCCGGCATGGGATCAGCACCCATAGCTGCGGCAGCGGCCCGCACCCATGATCCGGTCAAACAGGCTTTGGTCAGCATGACCCAGACTTTTATTGATACCCTGGTGGTCTGCACCATGACCGCACTGGTAATCCTGACCGGCACCGCCTGGCTTGACAAGGTTCCGGCCGGCCAGTTGACCAGCGCCAGCTTCGGTGCTGTACTGGGCCAACCAGGTATTATCCTCGTGGCGATAGCAACGGCCCTTTTTGCCGGTTCAACCCTGATCGGCTGGAACTACTACGGTGAAAAAGCGATTGAGTACCTGCTGGGACCAAAATCCATCAAGCCGTACCGGGTGGTCTTTGTCTGCGTAGTGCTGGTGGGCTCCATGATGAAACTGGAGTTTGTCTGGAATTTCTCGGACCTGATGAACGGCATGATGATCATTCCCAACACCATTGGCCTGTTGATACTCTCAAAGATAGTTAAGGAAGAAACCATCCGCTACTTTAAATGGAAGCCCTGAAAACTGGCTTTATGTTACGCACTATTCCCCCGCAACTCCCTGCGGTAGCGGGTCGATCCGCCGGTGGTGGTGCAGGTAACTGCCGGACAAACGGGCACGAAACAGGCCGCTGTTGTTTAGCAGCATCAGCTGCTCACGATCCACCGCCGCCACCCGCGCCACCTGCTCATGTGAGTATCCCTGTAGTGCCAGCAGGCCGTCAAACCATGGGCTCCAGCCCAGTTTTTCAATAGTTACTTTTTGATTTGGCATCTGGTTATCTTCCGTTCAGTTTGCTACATCTGCATTCTGGCAGACTTTCCCGGTGGTACCCCAACTCCATAGGACACATCTCAAACAAGGCGCTCAGGCCCTGGTAGCCCGGTTCAAAGACAACATTTATACTCCTGAAATTACAAAACCTCCAGTGTGGCAGGCTATCCAGCAGCAGTCGTTTGATAGCTCTGTGCAGCATATATCAATCTATGTAACCGGCTTTCACTTGTAGACAGTCATAATTGCGCTATAAAGAATAGATCGTATCAGCTCTATTTGAGGGAGAAGACCATGACCAGAACAAAGCACCACCTTTTCATGCTGTTGCTCGGCTCGTTGCTGAGTATCTCTGCAACAGGCTGCAGCATGCCGGTTCTGAAGCAGGATATTCCGGTATCGACCAACCCGGTCGGTGCCAAGATTTACGCCGACGGCCAGTTTGCCGGTGTGACCCCGGCTCGGGTATCCCTTGAACGGAACCGCAGCCATATCCTGACGCTGGTCAAAGAGAACTACCGTCAGGCGGATGTGGTCATTACAAATCAGTATCAAAAGGAACGGGTCTATTTCAAGGCGATCCAGTCCGGCATCAACTCAGGTCTATTCTTCAAAAATGCCTCAATGGGGATGGGCAGCGGCATGAACTCCATCTCAAACCAGGAGGCGACCGGCGAGGCTTATATTCTCACACCTCCGGCAGTTACTGTCAGCCTGATGCCGTTGTCCGGCTCAGGCGTAATTGCTCCGGCACCAACTGACGCAGCAACCTACTCCGAATCTGGCAGCAGTGGTTCCATGTCACAGGGCGAAATGGCCAAGGAACTGCTCAAGATGGGAGCCGGTGCGGCCCTTTCGCAAACAGCACCGATCGGGAAAGAGAGCTCTTCAACCTCGTCACGAAACTATGTCACCTCCGACGGCACCCGCGTACAGGAAAAGACCACCACCTCGGTCGGTGTCAAGGTCAACCCGGCCGGTCTGATTTGTGTCCTTGACACCCTTTTTCACTAACTTTCCGTATCAGCAAGAACATCTGACAACCGACAGAGGGAGACCCCTATGAAAGCATATTTCACCGTACTATTATCCGGCATGCTTCTGCTTATCGGCACAACCGCCTCCTTTGCCATTGAACTTGCTGCACTGGACCGGGTCAGCGTGCTGATGCCCAAGGCAGAAGTAATAGCTATTATGGGGGCGCCTGACAAGGTGACCGACCTGGAAGGACTTGCCGTTGAGCTGTACCAGATACACGACGCAGCCCCCCTGCTGAGTGTCGGGCTGTTCTATGAGCATGAGCGCGCCCTGGCAGGCAATACGCTGATTTTCAAGGGAAACACGGCGGCAGCAACGCTGGCCAGACTGAAGCAACACGGCTTCAGGACGCTGGAAGAAAAAGGCGACTACCTGCGTCTGGAAGGGAAGGACGATGATACGGGCCGCCCCGTGATTGTCACAATCAGCCGTCTCGAAGATCTGACCATGGTCACAACCTTTGAAAAGACTTTTTACGAGCAGCGGAGCAATCGCTAAGCCTCCCGTTCCCTGCTCCCCCGAAACTCCCTGCAGTAGCGGGTCGGCGAGGTATTCAGCACCTTGTTGAACCGCTGCCGCAGAACCAAGAACTGATTCTGTCTGCTATATACAGTCGATCAGCCTGCGTATGTCATCAGGTTAGTACATCCGCAAACCATCATGATCTGGATGGAGTAAAATATGAGCTATACGGCATTGGAAGGACTGTTGCTGGGCAAAAAAGGGGCGGTGCTGGAGTATCCCTTTGGCCCTGATGCAGCAGTGTTCAAGGTGGCTGGCAAGATGTTTGCCCTGGTGGCCTGGCAGGAAGAGCCGCTGCGGATAACGCTAAAATCTGATCCAGCAGAGGCGGATGAACTGCGCCGCATGTTCAGCGCCATACAGCCGGGCTACTACATGAACAAGAATCACTGGAACACGGTGACACTTGATGGATCAGTGCCGCAGGAGTTGCTGCTGACCATGATTGAGGCATCCTACCGGCTGGTGCTGAAGGGGCTGCGCAAGGCAGAACGGGAAGCGCTGGCGTAGCAGTTCCCAATTGAATCAAAATAGAATGTCAGCTATTGTCAGTTGCGCAATGCACGCTTGGCATTACCTGCCAGCAAATTGCACATTTTGTAACCGTCTTAAATCCTGCTGATGAGGAGAAATGAACGCCTATGCATCCATCAGACGCAGTAAAGTTATTATTTGGCGAGGCTACTGATCTGCGGCGGGTAACGGCTGCCGAGGTAAAATCGGCCTTCCGTCGACGGGTGCGTGCCTTCCACCCGGATTCATCCCAAAGTGTGGCGCAGCACTGCGGCGAGGCGGTCAGTTCGCTCGTATCAGCGCGGGACGCCCTGATCGCGCACCTTGAATCAGCCCAGAAAAAATCTGCCGGACCAGCGCAAGCCAAACCCTCAAACCCCTTTGCCGGTTATAGCCGTCCTACAATCGTCAAGCCGGTACGTCCGGTTGTGGAAAAACTCTCCAAGAAAGAGCATGAACGGTACTACACCGGCGTGTTCCCTACGTATAAGTTGAAATTTGGTCAGTTTTTGTACTTTGCCACCGAGATATCCTGGCAGGATCTGGTGCGCGGCATGCGCTGGCAGCGGGACCAACGGCCGCCCTACGGGGAGATCGCCAAGGCCTGGGGCTGGTTGACCGACAAGGATATCCAGATTGTCCGTGCAGCAACTGATATCCCCGGCGTGTTCGGAGAAAAAGCGGTCTCACTGGGGATGCTGACACCCAAACAGGCTGCCTTTCTGGTCAGACACCAGCACCACAGCCAGCCACGGCTGGGCGAATATTTTGTAAAGGAACGAATCCTGCTCCCCCACGAAGTTAACCAGCATCTGAAGGCAATGCAACGGCACAATACCAGTATTGACCGTGGTACCGGTCCGGTGCCGCCCTTTCATCCGGCCGGATATGTCCGGTAGTTCTGATCTTGCCTGCACCTGCAGGGGAGTCGCATGCTTGTACAAACGCTTGAAATTTTTCTGATTGCGATTACCGCCGGGGTATTCGGTTCCATGCTGGGGCTGGGGGGCGGCATCATTATCGTGCCGGTTCTGACGCTGCTGTTTAATGTGCCGATGCAGACCGCGGTTGCCGCCTCAACGGTTTCGATCATCGCCACTTCCACCGGCGCGGCAGTGGCTTTTCTGCAGGACCGCCTGACCAATACCCGTGTTGCCATCTGGCTGGAGATGGGCACCTCCACCGGCGCGCTCAGCGGCGCATTGATTGCCGGATATCTTGAGCAGCGCTTCCTGTACATCCTGTTTGGTCTGCTGTTGGCTTATTCCGGCTATAACATGTTCAAAACCCGCAAGAACGAACTGCCGGAAGGGGTGCTGCCGGACCGGCTTTCACAAAAACTGCAACTGCAAGGTTCCTATACCGACCGCCAACTGGGCAAAAAGATCGACTATCAGGTAACCGGCACTATTCCCGGCCTGATTGTTATGTACTTTTCCGGCATTGCAGCAGGCCTGCTGGGGATCGGGGCCGGTATCTTCAAGGTTCCGGCCATGGACCAGATCATGCGGATACCGTTTAAGGCCTCCACCGCCACCTCAAACTTCATGATCGGCGTCACTGCCGCCTCCGGGGCGGTGGTCTATTTTGCCCGCGGCGATGTCAAACCGATGATCGCCGGACCGGTGGTGCTGGGTGTTCTACTGGGCGCTATCCTGGGGGCCATACTGATGGTCCGGCTCAAATCCTCCACCATCCGCAAGCTGTTTATTCCGATCATCATCTACACCGCCTTTGAAATGATCTACCGGGGGCTGAAATGAGTACACACGAACCTGATATTCATCCCGCTTCACCCCACGAGCCGATTGAGATCACTCTGGCCCGCCTGCTGCGGATCGGCTCATTTATTGCGGCGGTGCTGATTGCAGCCGGTATCGGCACCATGCTGCTGGGTAAAGAGGCTGCGGCTACCCGCCTGATTACCGCCGGTCTGCTGGCACTGCTGGCAACACCGATTATGCGAGTTATTGCCGCCGGACTAATCTTTATCAGGGAAAAGGACTGGCGCTTTGCCTGCTTCTGTCTGGTGGTGATCTGCTCCCTGGCCGCCGGGATCTATCTGGGGCAGACCCATGGCTAGCTCTACGCAAAACAGAAAGGAACATCCGATGTACCATCAGATCCTCAGCATACTGATCCTGTTGCTGTTGTGCGTAGCCTCCCCGGTGTCTGCTGCTACTCCAGCAGAACTGTCTTCGGCAGTAACTACCAACTATCGGGTCACCATTCCAGGATTTCTGGGCAATTACAAGGCCATTGGAGATGTGCTGACCCCCCGGCGGGAAGGGTTGCGGGTAGACCGCCCCAGCAAGATGTTCAAACCGAACCAGATTAAGAACCATCAATTGATTGCGGCTGGTGGCGGTGATCTCTCCCTTGGTGCTGTTCACAACGGCGCACTGAAGCCGGGGGAACGGCTGTACCTGTATGGCGTCAGTACCGGCGACAACTACCTGCAGCTTGATCTGCACACGGTTGCCAGCTACGTGGTACCCGGCATGCGCGGGCCACAGGCACTGCAGGCATCGGTCCGTTTTCAGTACGATTCCAGGCTGGCCGACATATCTGCCCAACAACTGCTTGATGATATTGATGCATGGTTTGCCACTGAAGAAGAGACCCGCGTTGCTGCAAGACCACGCCAGACTGCCAAGGCAACCCGTACCATCAAGCTTGGCCAGACCCTGGAAGAGGTGACTGCAGCCTTTGGCGCACCGCAAAAGCAGATCCTGCTGGGGGCAAAGACTCTCTTCCTCTACTGTGATGCTGATCTGAAGGTGGTGTTTATAAACGGCAAGGTTGTTGACGCCGAGTAACCTCGCCACCCTCAGTTGCAGAGCCCCAAGGCGCGCCATAGTGGTTACAGATAGTTGGACACCTCAATCAGGTTGCCGTCCGGGTCACGGAAATAGACTGAACTGATCGGCCCCACGGCACCGGTCCGCTGAATCGGCCCTTCCTCAATCACCACCCCGCATGCTTTCAGGTGCTGCATGATCTCACCAAGCGGCCTGTTACTGATCAGGCAGATGTCCTGACACCCCGGCGCCGGTGCCTTGGCCTTGGGTTCAAATTCGTTGCCGTACTGATGCAGATTGATCTTCTACATCCCGAAGCAGAGAGCTTTGCGTCCGGCCCCAAAGGCCTCCATCCGCATCCCCAGCACCTGCTGATAGAAACTGCAGGTTGCCTCAATGTCTGCCACCGTAAAGACAAGGTGATCAATCCGGTCAATCATGGGACACCTCCCGTTGTTTAGTATTGATCAAATCATCAGCTTGGGCGCATATATTGTCAATCTTGATAGCGCAATCAATATGTTGTGAGGTGCAGGATGCCCCGCTATTATTCAGCCCAGGAAGCCAGCAAGAAGCTTGGTGTTTCCAGAAATACGCTCTATGCCTATGTCAGCAGGGGGCTGATCCGTTCCGAACCGGTCAGCCCCGGCCATCGTTCCAGCCGCTACCATGCCCTTGATGTTGACCGGCTGGCCACCAGAAGCGGTCTGCACAAGGCACCGGTGCAGGCCCTGCAGGGCGCTACTGATTGGGGCGCGCCCATCATGGAGTCGGCAATTACCCTGATCGGTGATGAGACCTTCTACTACCGGGGTCAGGCAGTTCCGCACCTGGCAGAGACAGGAAGCTTTGAACAGACCATGGCGCTTTTGTGGGATCTGCCTGATACGCCCCTGCCGCAGCCGGAACCGGGGTTGCAAAAGATCATTGAAACTGCTGTAAAAGGCATGCCAGCAGAGGCCCAAATCGACCAGTTTCTTACGCTGCTAGCCCTGCTGAACCAACAGGATGCTGCTGCGTTCCGCTTTACCCCCCAGACAACCATAGGCGCAGGTGTTTTGATGACCGCAGCTTTCCTGCGGGTTATCACCGGGCACTGGCCGCACGGCCCGGTTGCTGAACATCTGACAGCAGCATGGCAGCGTGATAGCGCTGCTCAAGCGCTGATTAACAGCACCCTGATCCTGACAGCCGACCATGAACTGAACCTTGCATCCTTCACTGCCCGTTGTGCTGCTTCTGCCGGTTGTTCACCCTATGCAGCTGTGGCAGCAGCCACCCATACCTTTTTCGGACGGCGCCACGGCGGCAACACCGAACGGATTCGCGGGCTACTGCATGAGGCAGACGGGCGCGGCAGCCTGTACGAGGCCATTGCATCACGGATCAAACGGGGCGATCCGGTCCCCGGCTTTGGCCATCGGCTCTACAACCGCGATCCCCGGGCCTCCTTTTTACTGTCGCGTCTGCCTGATCAAAGCGGCTATATCACACAGGCCCTTACAGCCTCAGACGAGTTGATGGCAGGGGCCTACCCCACCATTGACCTTGCCGTGATCATGCTGGAAAAAGAGCTGGCCCTGCCGGAGCAGGCCGGTACGCATCTGTTTTATCTGGGCAGGCTGAGCGGTTTGACCGCGCATATCCTGGAACAGTACAACCAGAACCGGCCGATCAGGCCGCGAGCGAGGTATGTTGGCGTGGTACCAAACCGGGAAAATGAATCGCGTGATAACCATGACAGAACCTGAGAAACAGATACCAACATCCGGTTCGTTAGCCCGTCCGCTGGTGCTTTTCCTGTTTGGCCGGATGGGCTCATCCATTGCCTTTCAGATGCTGGGGGTAGCGGTGGGTTGGCAGATGTACGCGATTACCAGCAGTGCCTGGTACCTGGGTCTGGTGGGGCTGGCCCAGTTTCTGCCAATGGTACTGCTGACCCTGATGGCAGGTCAGGTTGCTGACCACTATGACCGCCGCACCATTGCCCGCACCTGCCAGTTTGTCGAGGCCCTGGCAGCCGCAGCACTGGCAGTTGGCGGGTACTACAACCTGCTTGATAAAGAGGTCCTGCTGGCCATCATGGTTGTGATCGGCAGCGCACGGGCCTTTGAATACCCCCCCATGCACGCTCTGGTGCCGCGTCTGGTACCCCGAGAGCACCTGCCCCGCGCCCTGGCCCTGTCTGCCTCAGCCAACCAGACCGCCACCATTGTGGGCCCGGCCGTTGGGGGCATCCTTTATGCTACCGGAGTCACCACGGTCTACAGCACCATTGGCCTGCTGTTTCTGGCAGCCTGCATCCTGATCTCCTGCATCCGGCCTGCACCTGAAACCACCAGACCGGAAGCCGTTGCAGACCGCTCCCTGTTTGCCGGTATCTCCTTTATCAAACAGCACCCGGTGGTACTGGGCGCCATCTCCCTTGATCTGTTTGCCGTTCTGCTGGGTGGCGCTACCGCGCTCTTGCCGATCTATGCCCGCGATATCCTGATCACCGGCCCGTGGGGCTTAGGGCTGCTGCGCTCGGCACCGGCCATCGGTGCCCTGGGCATGTCGCTCTGGCTGGCCCGCAGACCGCTGCAACGCCGGGTTGGCCGGATCATGTTCCGCTCTGTTGCGGTATTTGGCGTTGCCACCCTTGTGTTTGCGGTTTCCCGGATGTTCTGGCTTTCTTTGGCAGCCCTGGTGGTGCTGGGTGCAGCAGATGTGATCAGTGTGGTGATCCGTTCATCCCTGGTTCAGATGGAAACCCCGGACGAGATGCGCGGCCGGGTCAGCGCGGTCAACTCGCTTTTTATCGGCACCTCAAACCAGCTTGGGGAGTTTGAATCCGGCGCCACGGCTGCCCTGTTCGGCACAGTACCTTCGGTGCTGATCGGCGGCATCGGTACCCTGCTGGTGGTGGCACTCTGGATACGGCTGTTTCCGCAACTGGCGCAGGTTGACAGTCTGGGAAAACAATAGCGGCGCGAGGATCAAGCGGATGTTTACTGATTTTAAAGCGCAGGCCCCTGGTTTTTGATTTTTGAGATTTTACAAATGGTTATGGCCAAACTGGGGTATAAGAAGAAAACAGTCAGGACTAAGTTAAATCTTCACGAACAAGGACATTGTCATGAAAGAATACGGGATACATACTTCACCTCCTGAACAGAACTCATTTATAAAAAGTTTTCTTCGGGTTTTTGTTTCCCTGTTCATCGCACTTGCCATTGTAATGAGCCTGTTCATGCTGATTGACGTGCGTAGCCAGCGCGCCATTCTATTCAGCAATGAGCAGAATTTGATCAACCTGGTTAATCAGGCAGTCCGTGATGACCTTAGGATTGTCAATTCTGACCTGTTCTATCTGGCAAACCTCCCCCAACTAAAAGAGTATCTCGATGCTGGCGGAACTCCGTCCGCCCTCCTGAAAGAAAATTTTCTTCTATTTTCAAAACATCGCAAAATCTATGATCAGATCCGCTTTCTTGACAATAATGGCATGGAGGTCATCCGGATCAATTTTAATGGACAAACTCCGGTTGAGGTTTCAGCTAACCAGCTACAATCCAAAGCCACGCGCTACTATTTTAAAGACACATTGCGACTTGAACGAGGGGATGTATATGTTTCTCCGTTTGACTTGAACGTTGAAAACAACAGACTTGAATCACCTCTGAAGCCGATGATTCGATTCGGCACCCCGGTTTTCGACAGCCAAGGGCGCAAACGTGGCGTTATTGTGCTCAATTTTCTGGGTAACGAGTTGCTGTCAACGCTGGGAAAATATTCCAGCAAGGATGGATCACAGATATTATTATTGAATTCAGATGGTTACTGGTTAAAAGGGCTTCGCACCGAAGATGAATGGGGCTTTATGTTTGCTGACCGCAAAGGGGCAACCATGGTCAAACAGTTCCCCTCTGCATGGCAAGCCTGCAACCAATCTCAAACTGGCCAGATCCTGACCGACAGTGGCCTGTTTACCTTTTCCACCATCTACCCTCTCAAAACGGGACAGACGTCAAGCACAGGAACGGCCTCAGTAATCGGCGAAAGCGAGAGAATGCTGAACGCAGATGCATATGCCTGGAAACTGGTAAGTTTTGTGTCATCAGGGATTGTTCAGACAAAGCTGTACGGACTGCGAAAGGTAATGGTGATTGTTTCAACCATTATGGTAGCGCTGTTGCTTGTGCTCGCCTACCAGATCGCAAAAAACTCGCTTCAGCGGGAGAAGACAGCCGAACTGATCTATTCAATGGCATATCGCGATACGCTAACCGATCTGCCAAACCGGCGACTCTTTGAAGACCGTCTGCACCAGGCACTAGCGTTAGCAGAGCGAGCTGGCAGTAAAGTGGCAGTTCTGTTTGCCGATCTGGATCGTTTTAAAGCGGTGAACGACACCCTTGGGCACGAAGCAGGAGACCAACTGTTACGGCAAGTTGCAGGGCGACTGGCAGAAGTCGTACGAAAATCAGATACGGTTGCACGGCTTGGAGGAGACGAATTTGTCCTCCTGCTGTGTAATGTCGCCACGCACCACGATGTAGACGCCATAGCCGGAAAAATTGTCCAGGCAATCTCGGCGCCGTTTGTATTGGGGGATCAAGCTGCCGAAGTCAGCGCCAGCGTCGGCATAGCGATCTACCCGGATGATTGCACCACTGCTGATGCCTTGGTCAAATCCGCGGATAAGGCGCTCTATAGCGCCAAACAAGCTGGGCGAAACCGCTTTATCAGGTATGCGAATAGTTCGGGCCAATGACATCCCGGCTGCTTTGTGCTACCAGCGCCTGTCGGTTGACGACAGTGGTCCTCCCTGTTGTCTGCGTGGTCTGAATGCGGTCTGGCTGGATGGATTTGGCTGGTGCCGGTAAAAGGGGGGATCCATGAGTAGTAACGACCAACCAACCCGCTGCGCCTGGGTCAGTGACGACCAGCTCTACCGCGACTACCACGACCACGAATGGGGTGTACCTGTCCACGACGACCGGCTGTTGTTTGAGTTTCTGACGTTGGAGGGTGCCCAGGCCGGGCTGTCATGGATCACGGTGCTGCGCAAACGGGAATCCTACCGTGCTGCCTTTAGCGGGTTTGATCCTGCTGTGGTAGCCTGTTTTGATGAGCAGAAGCAGGCAGCACTACTGCTGGACCCCGGCATTATCCGTAACCGCCTGAAGGTGGCATCAACCATCACCAATGCCCGCGCCTTTCTGCAGGTTCAGGAAGAGTTTGGCTCCTTTGCTACCTATCTGTGGCGTTTTGTGGAGGGCAGGCCGATCCAGAATACCTGGCGCAACATCAAGGAGGTACCTGCCAGCACTCCGATATCTGATGCCCTCAGCCGTGACCTGAAGAAACGGGGCTTCCGCTTTGTGGGCAGCACCATCTGCTATGCCATGATGCAGGCGGTGGGGATGGTGAATGACCACACGGTTGACTGCTTCAGATGGCAGGAGCTGCAGCACAGGTGACTAAAATCTGCAGCCCGTCCTTCTGATTTCATGTAGAATACTTTGCAGACAAGACATCACAAGCCTCCTTGGAGTGACTCCCATGGTTGATCAAAAATATCGTCCGGTCCATGTGGCCTGCATCAATCCTGATAAATTCCCGCAGGTGGCCCTGTACATGCAAAGCGGCACCAATCTGGTGCTGTATAAGCCAGCAGATCGCCCTATCAGCAGGGCTGACCTGCAACGTTTGAACAACAATCAGGTGGAGCATCTGTATATAGGTTCCGGCAGCATTAGGGAGGTCTGCGACTTTCTTGAGGAGAGCATCTCAGAGATCCTTGCCTCAGACACCATCTCCGGTCCGGTAAAGGGTCAGCTACTTTCCCAGGTTGCCATGAATTACGTGATGGATGTCTTTGAAATGCCGGACAAGCTTTCAAATCTGGATCGCTGTCGCAATCTGATCCGTCAGTTGATGCAGTATATTACCGCCAATCAAAATCCGCTTGAAGCCCTGCATTCCATTGTTAACCATGATTTTTATACCTTTGCCCATAGCGTGCATGTTGCCTCACTCTCGCTGCTGGTGCATGCCGAGATTTTCGGTCTGTCTCCTGACGAGCTTGAGGATGTGGGGATTGGCGGTATCCTGCATGATGTGGGGATGATCTTTGTCCCCAGCGGTATTCTAGAAAAGACCGATATTCTGACCAATTTTGAATACAATCTGATCAAGAAGCACGCAGAGCGTGGCTACGAATGCCTGCGGGATCTGGGTGGCTTCAGCGAGATCAGTCTGGCAGCGGTCCGCTACCACCACGAACGAAATAACGGCGAAGGCTATCCCTTCCAGCTGGCAGGGGATGAAATTCCACGAACCGCCCAGGTGACCGCAATTTGCGATGTGTTCAGCGCCCTGACCTCAAACCGGGCCTACAAGAAAGCAATGGCAAAGGATGAGGCGTTGTCATTGATGGAAAGTGTTGGCAAGGATGTCTTCAGCCCCCGCCTGCTGGAAAAATTCAAGTCTGTCATTCTTCCTGAAGGAGCCTGATGTCTTCATCCTTTAGTACACTGCGCTGGCGCCTGTTTTTTACCCTGGCCCTGATGTATATCCTGGTCTATTTCTACCGGGTTTCACTGGCTGTGGTTTCTGCCGATGTCAGCCGTGATCTGTCGCTAACCCCGGAACAGCTGGGCACCCTGGCCGGTATCCTGTTTTACGTCTATGCCGTGGCCCAGATCCCGCTGGGACCGATGATTGACCGGATCGGTCCCCGGTTGGTAATCTCCGGCTGCGGCCTGTTAACTACCCTTGGCGGACTGCTGTTTTCCCAGGCCGGATCGCTGCAAGCAGCCATGGCAGGCCGGGTGTTGATCGGTATCGGCACGGCATCGGTGTTAATGGCCACCTTCACCATCTTCAGTCACTGGTACACCAAGCAGGAGTTTGGCAAGGTCTCTGGCCTGATGGTGGCGGCCGGTAATCTGGGCAATCTGGCTGGAACCGCTCCACTGGCCTTTGCCGTGGGCTTTATGGGGTGGCGTTCGTCATTCCTGGTAATTGCCCTGCTGCAGGGGCTGGTAACCATACTTATCTTCCTGAAGGTACAGGACCGCCCGACCTGTCCGCCTGTAACAGAGCCCTCTGAGCAGTTGGAAAGGCCGGGCATGCTGGCTGCCTGGAAAACCATCGCCCAAGACCGCTCCTTCTGGCTGCTGGCTGCCGTCGCCTTTTGCTGGTACGGCAACTACCTGGCGGTGCAGGGGTTGTGGGGCGGACCGTTCTTGATGCAGGTGATCGGCTTGTCGCGGGAAGGGGCAGGCGAGATGCTGATGTGGACCTCGGTGGGGTTTATCATCGGCTCAATGTTGACCGACCGGATCGCCCGCACCCTGTTTCATTCCTACAGCCGTACCCTGCTGGCTGGCCAGCTCTGCCTTGCAGCGCTCATGTCCGGCTTTCTGGGCTGGCTAGCGCTACTGCCACTCTGGACGCTGCCGCTCTATTTTCTGGGAATCGGGCTGACGGTCTCAACCGGTGTGATGATCTATCCGATCATTCGCGCCAGCGTGCCGGTAGCCATGGTGGGGACCGGTCTTACATCACTAAATTTCTTTGTGCTGATGGGGGCGGCCGTTGCCCAGCAGGGGATGGGAGTAATCATTGCCCGTTGCGGCGGTTACAGCACTGAGGGGTTTCGGGCCGCTTTCAGCCTGCCGGTGGCTGGCCTGCTGCTGGCAAGCCTGCTGTTTCTGTTTGCCCGCAACTGCCCGGCAGGAGAGTAACCGCTGCATAACACTTCGACAGCAGCTGATAGAACATGCTAAAAACAGACTATGAAACAACGCCTCACAGTTAACCATATCCCCCGCCTGCTGAAGCTGGCAGGCCCGATGATCCTGTCCACCTCAGCAATCACGCTAATGCAGATCATTGACACCATCGTGCTCTCCTACGATTCAAGCCAGGCCCTTGCTGCAATCGGTCCATCCAGCATGGCGGTGATTCTGTTTCAGGGTTTTCTGTTCGGCACTGCCGGGTATGCCGGTACCTTTGTGGCTCACAACCATGGGCATGGTAACCCCCAGGGGGTTGTCTCATCAGCCTGGCTCGGTATCTACACCGCCCTGGCCTCAGGAATTGTGGCCTTGCTGGCTGCCTGGCCGCTGGCACAACTGTTTCTTCTGACCGGCCATGAACCGCAGGTGGCCCGGGACGAACAGACCTATTTCTGGATCTGTATGGCCGGATCATTCTTTCCGGTGTTTGGCAGTGCCCTGGCTGGCTGGCTTTCAGGCATCGGCCGCCCGGCGCTGGTCACTGTTGTTACCTTTATCTCCCTTGTATTCAATGCGCTGTTAACATGGGGCCTGGTGCTGGGTGAATGGGGCCTGCCCCGGATGGGTATTGGCGGTGCCGCACTGGCAACCGTAATCGCCCAATCGGTAGCGGCCCTGCTGTATGCCTTCCTGTTTGCACGATCAGGAGGATTCAGGAATTCTGTTGCCCGCCGCCTTGACCGGGTGGAGTTTAGACGTTTTCTGTCCCTGGCTGCACCAATGGGACTGCGGATCAGTGGTGAGCTGGCAGCCTGGACCCTGTTTCTGGTGATAGTGGGGCGGCTCGGCATTGTAGAGCTGGCAGCATCAAGTATCGCCTTCAGGATTAACGGCATAGCCTTCTTTCCTGCCCTTGGGCTGGGTCAGGCTGCCGGTATTCTGGTGGGACACGCTCGCGGCGCTGGCAGAGATGATGAAGTACCGGCCATTGCCTGGCAATCGCTGGCGGTCTGTGAGGTCTGGATGCTGCTAATGGCCACGCTGTTTGCCACGGCAGCAGGGCCGCTCTATTCTGTCTTTGCGGGTAACAGTCCTGAAACGGCCGGAATTATTGCCACCGGCACACTACTGATGAAGTTTGTGGCTGTTTACTGCATCTTTGATGCAGCCAATGTCATGATCGGCTGCGTACTGGCTTCGGCAGGGGAGACCCGCTGGATAGCCCGTACCTTTTTGATCGCAACGAGCATCTTTGTGGCGCTGCTCTTGCTGATTGATCGCAACATGCCCGGACTGGTGGCTGAATGGACCCTGGCAACCGGTTTTGTGTTTTGTACGGCAGTAGTCTGGCTGCTGCGTTTTAGAACCGGACACTGGAGAAAGATACAGATTGTGCGCAACCCGGCTATCATATAAAAACGTTGCTGCCATTGCTTAATTCAAGTCCTTTGGTAGAATTTGATCTGTAGCCAGTCTTACGCAAAGGAGAAGAGAACCATGAAAAAACTGGTATCGGTTGTACTGATGCTGTCCTGTTGCCTGCTGATGATTACGGTCATTGCTGTTGCCGATGAGAATGGTTGCACCAAGACCCGTTCATTGCCGGTTAAGTCCGGTAAACTGTACAAGGATTACTATGGCAGTGCCGTCACCAGCGACAAATCCATCCTGCACGGCTTTCGCTGGGGCATCACCAATCCAAAACCACAGAGCATGGCCTATTTTGGCGGCACCATGAAGGCAACCGGCTCTTTTGCCAGTTTCCGCGCTAAAATCTATATTGATGACGGGATCAAGGCGCCCATGGAGTTTTCCTTTAAAAATAAGGACCGCAATGGTGAGGTGCTGAAATCTGTCACGGTTGAACCTGGTGAGACCGTTGATGTGAAGTTTGATACCGGTGGCAGCAAACAGATCTTTGTGCAGAGCGAGCTGCGGATCAACCATGACACGGCCAAGCGGATTGTGATCGGTGAACCTGAATTTTATAGCTGCATAACAAAGTAATTTTGTCTGCTCAAGCTGCCTGTCACGGTTGCATAACCGTGCCAGGCAGCTTTTTCATGGTTGCAAATTCTGCTGATTCCAGCTAAGTCCTACCTGTGACACCCAATTACCGCTACCTGAAAGAGCCCGATGTCCAAACAATTTATCGCAGAACTGAAAGATAGAGATGTTGTTGATTCCCCGTTTATGGTCAAGGAAAAGACCATGGCAATGGCCAAGAACGGCAAGCCGTACATGAACCTGAAGTTCATGGACAAGAGCGGTGAGATTGACGGCAAGCTATGGGACAACGTGGACGAGCTGGACAAGGCCTTTCAGAAGGGTGATTTCGTCAAGATTCGCGGTACTGCCTCGCTCTACATGGGCAAGATGCAGCTGGTGGCCAAAGAGATCAAACGACTGGAAGAAGAAGGTGTTGACCTGGCTGATTTTGTGCCGGTCTCGCCCGTACCCCAAGCAGAAATGCGGGCTGAGCTGGCCAGTGTGGTGGCATCACTGACCAACCCCTACCTGAAGGCGCTGATGGATGGCTTCTGCGGTGATGCTGAATTTATGGCAGGCTACTGCAAGGCCCCGGCTGCCAAGGGGATGCACCATGTCTATATAGGCGGGCTTTTAGAGCATTCCCTGTCAGTAGTCCGGCTGGTTGACGCCATCGTGCCGCTCTACCCAGGTCTGAACCGTGATCTGCTGGTGGTTGGTGCGCTGCTGCATGATCTGGGTAAAGTGGCAGAGCTTTCCTACGACCGCGCCTTTGAGTACACCGACGAAGGCCGCCTGATCGGCCATATCAGCATCGGTGTAGAGATGTTGACTGAACGGATTGCCACGGTTTCCGGCTTCCCCCGCGAGCTGGCGATGCTGCTGAAACACCTGCTGCTCTCCCACCACGGCCAGTACGATTACGGCTCCCCCAAACGGCCCAAGACGGTGGAGGCCACTATCCTGCATTACCTGGATGACATGGATTCCAAGATCAACGGCATCCGCTCCCACATTGCCAAGGAAACTGCCCAGGGCAACCGCTGGACCAGCCACCACCGGCTGTATAACCTCTACTTTTTTACCGGCAACGGCATGGATACTAACGGCGAAGAGGAAATGGTTGCCCTGTCTGAACCACGGGCCGAGGCTGCACCGGAAGAGGCCACGCCTGCTGAAAAAGAAAAGCCGAAACCGGCCAGAGAC
>NZ_JAOTRZ010000030.1 GCF_030247655.1 Trichlorobacter sp.
TTATGGACAATGTCAAAACGGCACTGGCGGGGTTCGTGCTGCCGCTGGGCTACACCATGACCCAGGAAGGTGAGTCCAGACAGGCAGAAGAGTCGTTCAGTGCCCTGATGGCTGCCCTGACCATTGCCATGATTCTGCTCTACTTCTCACTGGTGCCAGCCTTCAACTCCTTTTTGCATCCGCTCACTATTATGACCGCCATTCCGCTGGCTCTGATCGGCGCGATCTGGTCGCTTTTGGCCACCGGCAAGCACCAATCAATGGGGGCCTTCATGGGGCTGATCCTGCTGGCCGGGATCGTGGTCAAGAATTCTATTCTGCTGATCGACTTCATTGAGGTAGCCCGCAGCAAGGGTATTCCGTTACGGGAGGCCCTGCGCCAGAGTGTACAGGTACGCACCCGGCCGATCCTGATGACCGCCTTCGGCACGGCAGTGGGGATGCTGCCGATTGCCCTGGAACGGGCCATTGGCCTGGAGAGACTCTCACCGCTGGCAGTGGTAGCCATCGGCGGGCTACTGGTCTCCACCTTTCTGACCCTGATCTATGTGCCGATCTTTTATACATTGTTTGACGAGCTAGGGGAGAAGGTGCGGGGGTGGCGTCGGTGATGTGAGGCGGTCTGCGGCCGAAGGCGCAGGCCGTAACCTGCTCTGTGGCACTGAACTTTGGGACATCAGTTGAGGTGCATGTTCTTCGTGGTCGCTCACTTTAACTCTTCACTCCAGTATCTCATTCCCTCGTCGACAGCTGTTATTTATGCTGATTTAAGGCGTTTTTGACTCAGGTCATGCAGTATATCCCAGAACCTGGGTACGCTCCTGCCATTGCAGCTGCCCGTAGCAGGGCAGGCAAGGAGGCTTTCACTTGAATCTATTGTCAGACAAGAACATCACCCGTGTCCGTCTGCTTGTGCAGTGGCTGTTTCTGCTGTGGATTATCGGCATCGGCATCCGTTTTGGTCTGTTTATCACTGCAGTTGAGCAGGGCAATCCGCAGCCGTTTTTTTCACGACCGGCCGGTGTTGAGGGCTTTCTGCCGATCGGTGCCCTGACCAGCCTGAAGCACTGGATCGTCAACGGAGAGATCCATCCGGTGCATCCGGCAGCGCTGGTGATCTTTCTGGCAATTCTGCTGATGAGTCTGCTGGCCAAGAAGTCGTTTTGTTCCTGGATATGTCCGGTGGGCACGTTGTCTGAGGCTGTACACAAAGTGGGGGCACGTTTGATGGGGCGGAATTTCAGGGTCTGGAGGCCGCTCGATCTGCTGCTGCAGGGGATAAAGTATCTGTTGTTGTTCTTTTTCGTGAAGATAATACTGCTTGATATGCCTGCCTTTGCGGTTGGCGCCTTTCTGGATACCCCGTACTGGGCAGTCAGCGATGCCAAGATGCTGCACTTCTTTACCCGGATGTCTGCCACAACAGTAACGGTGCTGGCGGTATTGACCCTGCTGTCTCTGGTCTATCGCACTGTCTGGTGCCGCTACTTCTGCCCCTACGGTGCTTTACTCGGCATACTCAGTCTGCTCAGCCCGTTCAAGATCCGACGCAACCCGCAAACCTGCAGCGATTGCCGTCAGTGCAGTCAGGCCTGTCCGGCAGGCATCAGCGTCCATACCAAAACCACGGTTGTCTCGCCGGAGTGTACCGGCTGTTTGACCTGTGTAGCTGCCTGTCCGCATCAGGGGGTGCTGGCTATGCAGCCATCATTCTGGAAGAAGCCGGTGCCGGTCTGGGTTTTTCCGGCAGTTGCCCTGACTCTGTTTATGGTCTCAATCGGGGCAGGCATGGCAAGCGGTCATTGGCAGACGGTATTAACCTACGACGATTACCGCCACCTGCTGCCGATGCTGCCGTATCTGAGCCATTGATGGTGGGATATCAAGTGGTTGAAACGGGCGAGTGAAGATCAGTCCTTCTTTTCTTCCAGCTCTCCGGCCCAGATCGGGTCCCATGAGTACTGATGTTTCAGATGTTCATCCGGGATCTGGCGATAAAACTCTTCGTGTGAAAATGAAAAACGGTACGAGTTGACATACTCCATTATGATCCGGGCCGCTTCATTCAGTTGCCTGATGCGTTCCGGGTCTGCATACTTATGTAGATCGGGATGGGCTTTTCTGACCAGCTTCCGATGTCGCTGTTTGATCCGCTTGATGGTCAGCAGGTCGTTTTCATGGAAGCCAAACAGGTACAGAGCTTCTTTCAATTCTGTGTAGGTCATGGTTTGATACAGGTCAGAATATACAGTGCCGCTTCTTCATGATGTGAACTTTCAAACAGCCGCTCACCGTCAACTCCCAAATAGTATTCACCGCTTGCCTCAAACCACTCTGATGCTGTTTTTTCAATGGCAGCAAGATCCGTATGCCTCAGCTTGCGGACATAGGACTCGCTGTTGGCGTACCTCTCTCTGAAAAACCTGGAGGCCGGGTTCAGCAGCAAGGCGATTAGCCTGCCTCCCGGCCTCAATACTGCCGCTGTCCGTTGCAGAGCGGTACGGTAATTATCAACAAACTGTAACGAGGCGATGTATAGCACCACGTCAAACGAGGCATCGGGAAACGGCATCTCCTCTGCCGGGGCAGCTACGGCACGGATGGCATCACCGGTGCAGGCCAAAGCCTCTCGGGAAACATCCAGACCCACCACCAGAAACCCCTGCTCTGTCAGACGCCGTTCCATGATGGCTGGACCGCAACCCACACTCAGAATTTCATCCCCTGGCTTCAGATGCTGGAGTAAGTACTGAAGCTCTGCTTCAAACACCCGCTGCCAGAAGTCGCTTGCACAGGATTTTAGATAGCGTTCAGTCTCGGTGGTGGTCTGCATGTCATCCTTTCCTTATTTTCCGGCAACTTTCGTACAGATGTCCACCAGTTCATCGGCTTCAGGAAATCGACGCTGCTCCAAGCGGGAGAAGACCTGTACCTCATCCACAAATACGGTAAATTCACTCTTCTGCGGCCCGACTTCAATTTCCACGTCAGCGGTTTTTAATTGTTCCTTCAGTTCAGCAGCGAGACTCGCTGCTCTGGGCTGATGCCCTCAGGATGCACAGTACTGAATCTTGATCTTCATCTGGTGCAACTCCTTTCCATTGGTGGTTATGGGTGCTGCAATCCATCAAGGTATCGTTCAGCATCCAGTGCAGCCATGCAGCCGGTGCCTGCCGATGTGATAGCCTGACGGTAGATGTAATCCTGACAGTCACCGGCAGCAAATACACCCGCTACGCTGGTTTGGGTGGCAAAACCGTCTGAGCCACCTTTAGTCTTGAGATAACCGTCTTTCATTTCCAGCTGACCGTCAAAGATGCCGGTATTTGGCGAATGTCCAATAGCGATAAAGGCGGCCTCTACGCTGATCTCTTTGGTCGAGCCGTCCCGTACATCCTTGATTCTGATGCCGGTTACTCCGTTATTACTGCCAATCACTTCATCCAGTACATGGAACCATTCAATGGTGACTTTGCCTTCAGCGGCCTTGTCCTTGAGTTTATCAGAGAGGATCTTTTCTGATCTGAACTGATCGCGGCGGTGGACAACCGTAACATGGGAGGCGATGTTGGCCAGATAGAGAGCCTCCTCTACAGCAGTATTGCCGCCGCCGATCACGGCTACCGGCAGGTTGCGATAGAAAAAACCGTCACAGGTGGCACAGGCTGACACCCCTTTGCCTTTGAACGCCTCCTCAGACGGTAGGCCCAAATATTTTGCCGAGGCACCGGTGGCAATAATCAGGGCATCACAGGTATAGCTGGTGCCACTATCTGCGGTAAGTACAAAGGGGCGCTGGGTAAGGTCAGTTGCAACTATCTGGTCATAGATGATTCGGGTGTCAAACCGCTCGGCATGCTGGCGCATCCTCTCCATCAGATCAGGGCCTTCTACGCCAGCATGGTCGCCAGGCCAGTTGTCTACTTCAGTGGTGGTGGTTAATTGGCCTCCGGGTTGAAGACCAGCAATCAGAAAAGGATTAAGATTTGCCCGTGCTGCATAGACAGCAGCAGTGTACCCGGCAGGACCGGAACCGAGAATGATCAGACGGTGGTGTTCTGTTGTGCCCATGAAGCTATTCCTTTCAACTAGAAGGTGACGACCTTATCTGCAGCTACTACTAAATCGTACAGCCCCTGCATGGTGGAAACACTACAGACATCATTGCCAGCCAGGTCACGTAGCTTCAGGCAGGAACCACAACCAAGAATTGTGCCGCCTTGTTGAACAAAGCTAGTTGCCTGCCCCTTAACATCAAAACGGGGGTCGTCAAGCCGTACCGCTTCAACACCTTCAGCAGTTAAAAAGACGGTTACTTCATCACTTTTTCCACGTGAGAAGTTGGCAAACCGCAGAGCGGTAAAGACCTGTTCCGCATTTGACTGCGTGATAACAACGGCGAGCTTCATCTGACTCCTCCTTGATAAGGCAACTACGCCTTTTAGTGATTTTCTTCGCTATCAGGCTTACGCAGACAGCATTGCACCTTGGTGCCACGGCTTTCCGGCTGTTCATTACGCAGCAATGACAGAACACCTTCAACCAACTCTGGGCGGCAGACGTAGTAGCAACGCTGCGACCCGTCCTGTGCAAAGTCCACGATCCGGGCGTTACGCAATACGGTAAGGTGTTGAGAAATGTTGGCTTGCGAGGCAGGCAGAAGGTCGTGGATGTCAGTCACGCATTTGGTGCCCTTCAAGAGTTCCATGACTATCTGTAGACGGGTGGGATGGCCGAGGGCTTTCAGAATAGTAACCCAATAGTTTTCAATAACTGCTGACATGACAGCCCCTTAAATGATATTCGCATAACCTAATATCAAAGCCGTAAAAAAATGTCACCAATTTTCTGAGCTGGGTAACTTCGTTGAAAGCGTATGATCAGGTGGTATGAAGTGCTGTAGCTGATCTGATGGGCAGCCTTGTCAGGGTTTCTGACTGGTTTCACACGCAGCCAGCCGCTGTTTAAGCTCCTTTTCTTTCCGCCAACGTTCGCTCACGTCTCGCATGATCGAGGCACAACCCTGCATAGTCCCATCGGCATCATGCAGTAACACCATACTGAACTCCAGCGACACCTGGCTGCCATCCTTACAAATTCCAGGTGATGAGAGCAGGCTAGTTTTGTATTTGGTCTCAGCGCCGGCCATCACCCGGTGGTACCCCTCCCAGTGCCGTCCTTGCAGTTTTTCCGGTATGAAAAGATTCAGTGATTGTCCAATTGCTTCAGCTGCACTGTAGCCAAGGATCCTTTCTGCACCCATGTTCCAGTAACGGATGATTCCTTCCCGGTCCGCAATCAGGATGGCATCCTGGGATTCTTTAAGGGTCTGTTGCAGGTACTGGTTGATGTTGTCCATAGCCACCTCTGTGGATACATTGTTTCTTCCCCAGGACACCATTGAGGGTGCCCTGGGTACAGTTTGGTAAGGTGTGCAGCAGCTGTTACAATTTGAACCTTCCCACCAGATTTTCCAGACTCTTCGCCAGGCCGGACAGTTCTGAGGCTGCTCCTGCTGTTTGATGGGCTCCATTGGCAGTTTGCTGGACCACGTCGGTAATCTGATGGATGTTGCTGGAGATCTCACCGGTCACTGCAGTCTGCTCTTCCGCAGCTGTGGCAATCTGGTGTACCTGCATGGTTACTTCGTTGATCCCTTCCAGAATCTGCTGCAGAGCGTCACCGGAACGTCGTGAACTGTCCATCCCTTTCTCTACTTCTTTGACTCCCTGTTCCATGGAGGCCACAGCACCACCGGTTTCCTGCTGAATCGCCTTGATCATCTCGCCGATTTCTCGGGTAGCGCGGGTAGTCCGTTCCGCCAGTGCCCGTACCTCGTCGGCAACCACCGCAAAGCCACGGCCCATTTCACCGGCACGAGCTGCCTCAATGGCGGCATTCAAGGCCAGCAGGTTGGTCTGGTCGGCGATATCCTCAATCGTGCCGACAATCGCTCCGATCTGGTCAGATCTGGCTCCCAGTGCTTCTACGGTATGGGCTGATTCCCGTACCTTGTCAGCTATGTTTTGCATGCCGGAGATAGTTTCCTGTACCACGCTGGCTCCTCCATGGGCCATCTCACTGGCACGGTTGGCGACATCTGATGCAAGTGTACAGTTGCGGGAAATATCATTTGAGGTGGCAGACATCTCTTCGCTGGCCGTAGCCACGGTCGCTGACTGTGCAGCAACCTCTTCTGCAGCGGTGGCAATCTGCTCGGCAGTACTATTCAGCTGGCTTGAGGCGGTGGCCACCTGTACCGTTGTCGTTGATGCCTGGGAAATAATAGAGTGGATATTGTTAATAAAGCGGTTAAACCAGTAGGCAACCTCTCCGGTCTCGTCTTTGCTGCCTTCCGGCAGACGCTTGCTCAGATCGCCTTCACCTTCGGCAATGTCCTTCAGCATCAGAACCAGTGACTGAAGCGGGTTGGTGATGCTTTTCATAATAACAATTCCAAACAGAATGGTTACTGCCGCCAGTACTGTCGTAAGCAAAATGCTAAGGCTTACATCCCGTTTGGCGGTGAAAGCCTTTGTTTCGCTTAGTTTGATCAGGCTGGCTGCCAGCTTGTCTTCAATGACCTTCTGGTGGTTGATTTTCGCCGTGATGGTGCTGAACCAAGCGTCAGCTGGTATGCCAAAACCGCTCGTAACTCCTTTGTCCAGAACAATTTGGAGCATTTCGGCAGTCTTTTGGAAAACGGCTTCCTTCTGGGCTATCTCCGTGTATTCCTTGACCACGGCTGGATCAGCATAGCGATTAAAGTTGCTCATCCGGTTTTGTTCGCTTGCCGCAATGCGTGATATGCGCTGTGTGGTTGCAAGGTCACAACTGTCCGCAGTAAGTACGCCGTTGATTGTGGCGCGCAGTTGACCGGTTGACTCTTTGGCTCCTTGAAAGGCGACATAACCGAAGGCTGCCAGTGAGGTTTCCGGTTCACCAGCCTTGCCCACGACGGCAAAACCGATTTCAAGGCAGTTGCTGATCAGGCCGGTGTAGTAGCCAAGAGCGTTTTTTGCATCAAGAGACTGACTGTCTATTGCTGAACGGGTCTCTTTTAACTTGCTGATCTTTTCTGCAACAGCATCCAGTGCCTTTTTAATGGCCTCGGTTTTGCCTGTCTGGGCAGCAACTGTTTCCTGCATTTTGCTTGCTATGGCATCCGCCACCAGCCGTTGTTTCTGAAGCTCATCCCTGTTTTTTTCGCCCTTTGATGCAAGAAAACCGGCGGTGAGTCCCCGCTCTTTCTGTAATTCATGGATCAGGTTGCCGGATGCAACCGAGACAGCCACCAGTGCTTGGGTGGTCTTCATATTGTTAAGGGTGGACAGATTACCCATCAGGATTCGAGCTGCAAAAAAAGTCATGCCGATAATGGGAATCATGAGGAGCAGCAATAGCTTCGGTGCTATTTTCAGGTTTTTAAGCATATTTTTACCTTTTCTTGAATGGATTTTCTCACATCATACTTTAGCAAGCTATTTGTTACAGAAATTTGACGAAAGTCAAATCAAAGAGTTCTTGATGCATAAAAAAAGCGCCACGGCAAACCGTAGCGCTTGTAAACCCCAAAAGGATGGGACGTTACCCTTCTGTCAGCACCTTTTCTTCATACAGTGCCTCAATCTTGCGGCGGTGCCCCAGTTCAACCTCGGCAAAAGTCAGCAGGGTCTTCTGTAGCCGTGGATCTTCAGTCATGCCGGCAGCTGCCTTATACAGTTGATAGGCGTTTTCTTCTGCTTTCAGCGCAAAGGTCAGTATTTCCTGATAGCCCATTTCCGGACGAAACGGTACATCTTTAAGGTACTTACCGATGGTGGCCTCCGGAATTTTACAGATGTTTACTTCTTCAATCTTGTCCGGGTCTACCTTGGAAAAGACCTCTTTGTGGGTGGCTTCTTCCTGGGCTAACTCTTCAAACATCTTGCGGGCAGCCGGGCTTTCAGTTAGTTCGGCGGCACGTTTGTAACGCTGGTAGGCCCCTTCTTCCAGCTCGATGGCAAAATCTACGACTTCTTTCAGGGAAATAAAACTCATTACATCCTCCTATTCGCAGTGAAAATTTTTAATATACTCGAGTACTTGTTCCGGATGATGCTCGGCCTTTGCTACTTTGGTCCAGTGTTTTCTGATGATGCCATCAGCGCAGATCAAAACGGTTGAACGGATGACACCGGAAACGGTCTTACCATACATCATTTTTTCACCATAGGCATGGTAGGCCTTCATGGTGCTGGCGTCAGGATCAGATAACAGTACCATGTTTAAGTCGTAGTTATCAATGAACCGCTGGTGGGAGGAAAGGGAGTCTTTGCTGATACCCAGCATGGTAAAGCCAAGTTTTTCAAATTCCGTTTTCAGATCGCGGAAACCGGTTGCTTCTTTAGTGCAACCAGGCGTGTTATCGCGGGGGTAGAAAAACAACAGAATTTTTTTCCCGGCGTACTCTTCAAGGCGGTGGCGTTTGCCATCGCTTCCTTCAAGGTCAAAGGTCGGAGCTTTTTTATCAATTAAAGTCATGGTTCTGTCTGCTCCTGCTCTTACTGCTGATGACGGTTTCAAAACTGTATACACTATACACTGAAAAAGTCAACATTTGGTAATTTGTATATATCAAAACAGCAGTTTAAAAGGAATTTGACTTTGGTCAAACACGCGTTACAAGCTTAGCTGTAAGATGCATGCATCAGCTTCGCCTGCATCTTGCAATGATACCATGCAATAGACAGCGGGTAGGATGAGTGAATCAGGAAGGATGGTGTGAGGTGACGCTTTCACGAAAAGCGTTTTTCAGGAAAGGGTTGTTTTCGCTGGGTGATACCCTGTTGAAGGTTTCCGGCGTGCTGCGACAGCCGAACGTGGAAGCAGCGGTGGAAACTCCTGGCGATTTGCCATACGGTGATCTGCCGATGGTGGCAGTGCCGCGCAACGAATGTTGCCTGGCCCGCAACTGCGGCTGTTTCAGTTGTGTGGAAAAATGTGAACAGCAGGCAATTGTGGTGGTGATGGGGGAGGGGATCAGGATTGATGCCACCCGTTGCACCGGCTGCGCTAGCTGTCTGTATGTCTGTCCGGTTACCCCCAAAGCGATTACGCTGCGGATACGTGCTGAATTGGGTACAGGTGAATAGCTTCACCAACATCCAGAAGAGAGGAGAATACGGTATGCTGAAACAGTGACTTGCAGTTGCAGCAACTATTGTCGGGCTTGGCGCCCTGTTTGCGATTCCTTCGCTGGCAGCACCCAAGGCCAAACCGGCAGCCAAGCCTGCCAAAGATGGACGTGAGCAGTGCTACATGTGCCACAGTGAGGTAAAGGCACTTAAAGAGGCATCCAAACATGCTGTACTGGCCTGTTCGGTCTGTCACGACAAGACCAAGGAGCACCTGGCTAATCCAGGCCCGGATACCAAGCCGGTAACCAAGCTGGACCCGGCGGTTTGTGGTTCTTGCCACAAAAATCAGTACCAAAGTTTCTTTACCCCGCACTACCCTGAAGGCGGCTCCCGTAAGGAAAAAGGAGTGCCAACCGGCCGCTCACCAATGCAGGATAAACTGCTGGCAGGTCACGGTTTTACCTTTGAACATGCTGAACCCCGCGGCCATGCCTTTATGGTGGTGGACCAGTTTGCAGTAGATCGCTTCCAGGGCGGACGTTACCAGTTCAAGGGTGGCTGGAAGAACTACGACAAGGTCGGCAAGACCTGGGATGTACTGGAAGACAAAGGGGCCAGCGCCAAGTTGACCGAGACCGCCATGGCCGGTAACCCGACCTGTATCCAGTGCAAGACGTCTGATCTGGTGCTGAAGTGGAAGTATCTGGGGGAGAAGGGTGGCAAGTTTGACCGTACCTCCAATGTGAATGATGTCATGAAGGATGTCCATAATCCGGTGGGTTGTATTGAGTGTCATGATCCCCACGGCACCCAACCCCGTGTGATTCGTGATGCCCTGATTGCAGCCATTGACAAGGACCCGGCCAAGAACATCTTTGCCAAAAACGGTAAGACCGACCTGAAGGTGGTCTCTTTCCGTGACGGTTTCCGCAAGATCGGCGTGATGGAGAAGACTGACTCCCGCATGATGTGCGCCCAGTGCCATGTGGAGTATAATTGTAACCCCGGTACCCAGTGGAGCGACGGAAAGCCGGTCAAGTTTGATTCTGATCGTACCAATCACTTCCCGCTTAAGAATGCCAAGGAGATCCTGGCCCACTACAAGCAACTTGATTTCTTTGATTTCAAGCATGCCGTGACCGGTGCCCGCCTGATCAAGCTGCAGCACCCCGAGACAGAGACCTATGCCGGTTCCGTGCATGACAAGGCCGGTGTGCAGTGCCATCAGTGCCATATGCCCAAGCTGAAGGGGAAAGACGGCAAGCAGTACTCGACCCACGGCGTGGTCAAGCCGATCAATATGGCCAAAGAGTCCTGCATTAGCTGTCATAAGGACTTTAGCGTTGAGAAGGCCAAGTGGCAGATAGACACCATCCGTAACTACACCAAAGGCAAGATGCGCAAGGCAGAGTACTGGTTGGGCCAGCTGATCGACACCTATATGGTGGCCTCCCGTGCCGGCGTTGCCCCTGCCGTGCTGGATCAGGCCAGGGCCAAGCATGAAGAAGCTCATGTGCTTTGGGAATACTGGACAGCTGAGAACTCAGACGGTTTCCATAACCCGTCACTGGCCCGTGAAACCCTGACCGGTTCCATTGCCGCCTCCAAGGCCGGGGTCAAGATTCTGAATGATGCCCTGGCAGTGGCAAACAAGAAGGAAGAAGCCAAAAAATAACTTCTTAAATCTGGAGGTTCTATACTCAATGGACCGCTCCTTGACTGGAACGGTCCATTGTTATTATCTGTATGTGGATTAAAGTTGTCTTATTTGTCTTTAGTGGTTGACATTTTATGGAACTAGGGTATTTACCCTATAAATTTAGCTGTAAACGCTTATTGCTGCAGGACCTGGTGGCTTGGAATGCCGGGTGAATGAGTGAAGCTATGCAAGGAGTTGACAGGGTGCGCATGAATCGGGACAAGTTTCTTGGACAATGGGTGTTGTTGTTGCTGGTGTTGCTGCTGCTGGCAGGTTCTATTGTACATAATCTGTATAAAATGCATGCCGATGTCCTGACAGGTGAACAGCAACGGCTGTTGACGCAGGTGCGGGTGGTGAACGCAAACCTGAGCGCTCAGCTGCAGGGTACCGCAAATCTGATGCAACATATCTGCGATGACTTGAGAAACGCTGTTCCCGACAGATGGATACGGGTCGTCAGTAACAGGCAGCTTGAGTTTGACGCGCATGGGGTTACAGGGGTGCGAACCGTCTTTACGGTTGATCGTACCGGTATTGTCAGGCACTCAAACAGAAAGTTGTTGATCGGTTCTGATGTAAGCAGTGAAAGCTGTTTTCAAACGGCAGTAAAGAACCCTGACCCAATGGTACTATTTGTTACTCCGCCTTTTAAAACCAGCTCAGGGGTGTGGGGCATGAATCTTGTGCGGGTCATGCGTGATGAAGGTGGTCGTTTCAACGGTATTGTTGCGGCAACCCTTGACGCTGAGTACTTCAAAACCCTGCTTGGTTCAATTAACTACAGCCCTGACATGTGGTCGGCACTTGCCCATGGTGATGGGGTTCAGTTTATGATGGTGCCGGATCGGCCAGGACAGCAGGGCTTGAATCTTTCAAAGGCCGGATCCTTCTTTACCCGTCATATAACCAGTGCCAAACGTGAGAATGTCCTGAGCGAAACGGTCTATGCAACCGGCGAAAAACGATTAATTGCCATATATTCAATTCAGCTGGCCGGGCTGAACATGGATAAAGCATTGGTAGTGGCTGTTGGGCGGGATAGTGCCTCAATATTGAAGGGTTGGCGGGACCATGCGATACGTCAGGGGATTACCTTTGGTGTTATCGCACTGGTGGCCCTGGCTGCCTTGGCCGGTTTTCAGCGCTATCAGCGGGAGCAGCTGCACCTTGCGCTTGAGTCAGAACAGGCAGTGCTTAACACCAAACAACAGTTGAGAGACATTATTGATTTTCTTCCTGATGCTACTTTCGTTATCGACAATGACCAAAAAGTGGTGATCTGGAATCGAGCCATAGAAAAGATGTCCGGCGTTGCAAAGGCCGATATGATTGGCAAGGGGGATCATGAATACACCATTCCCTTTTACGGGGAGCGTCGAACCCAGTTGCTTGATCTGTTTGGTGTTGATGATGCAGAGCTTGAGGCAAAATATGTCAACATTCGCCGCACAGGTGAGATCCTTGATGCGGAAACCTTTTGTCCGGCCCTGTATGGTGGTGAAGGGGCCTATGTCTGGGCTACCGGGGTGCCGCTCTATGATGCTGCCGGGAAGCGGATCGGTGCGATTGAGTCGATTCGGGATATTTCCGAACGCAAAAAGAGTGAAGATTTTCTGCGCAAGCTGACCCATGGGATTGAGAACAGTGCCAGCGCCGTTCTGATTACCGACGTGCATGGTACAATTGAGTATGTTAATAAAAAATTTACCCAGCTGAGTGGCTATACTCCTGAGGAGGCGATTGGGAAGAATCCTCGCATTCTCAAGTCTGATGTAACCCCCCGTGAGGTGTTTGAGAACCTCTGGAAAACCATCCTGTCCGGCGAAGAGTGGCGTGGAGAGTTGCTGAACCGCCGTCGGAATGGCGAGGTCTACTGGTCTATCGCCTCCATCAGTCCGTTGCATAATGAAAAGGGTGAGATAACCCACTTTATTGCCAATGTAGAGGATATCAACGAGCGCAAGAACGCTGAGGCCACCATTGAGCGTCTGGCCTACTATGATCCTCTGACTGATCTTCCCAATCGTCGCATGCTGCAGGACCGTCTTGATCTTGCCTTGCGACGCAGCCGACGTCAGACAATTGGTGCCGCACTGCTCTATCTGGACCTGGATAGCTTCAAGCATATCAATGACAGCCTGGGGCATCCGGCTGGTGACAAGCTGTTACGTGAAATGGCCAGCCGCTTTACCAAGACCTTGCGGGATGATGATGTTGTCTGCCGGTTGGGTGGAGATGAGTTTGCCGTGGTCCTGCATGATATCCACCATGACCAGGACGTGGTACCGATAGCGCAAAAACTGCTGGATATTGCAGCAGAACCGCTGCAGCTTGAAGGGCGTGAGGTGGCGGTGACCTCCAGTGTCGGTATTGCACTGTTTCCCAAGGATGGTGCTGATGCCAAGGTGCTGGGTAAACATGCCGATATCGCCTTGTATCATGCCAAGGCAGAAGGCAAAAACACCTTCCGTTTTTTCTCGGAAGAACTTAACAGCCGTTTCCGTGATCGGATCGCCATTGAACACGGTTTACGTCATGCACTGGATCGAGGAGAGTTGGCACTGCACTACCAGCCCAAGGTAAGTGTGGCAAGCGGACAGGTGACTGGTGTGGAGGCGTTGCTGCGCTGGAACAGTCCGGAGTTCGGGATGGTCTCACCAATGCGCTTTATTCCGCTGGCTGAAGAAACCCGCCAGATTATTCCCATTGGTGAGTGGGTGCTGCGAACGGCCTGTCAGCAGCAACTGCTATGGCAACAACAGGGACTGCAATTGAGTATGGCAGTCAATCTTTCTGCGGTACAGTTTAAGTCTCCGGCCTTGATTGAACGGATTGCTGCGCTGATCGATGAAACCGGTATCCAACCGCAAAACCTGGAACTTGAGCTGACTGAAAGCGCCCTGGTGGATAAACCTGATGATGCCGTGCGGGTGCTGGAAGGGTTGCGTTCATTGGGCTGCGGGATATCGATTGATGATTTTGGGACCGGTTATTCATCCTTAAGCTACCTGAAGAACTTCCCGGTGACGATCCTTAAGATAGATCGTTCCTTTGTCCGGGATCTTGCCCATGATTCAGGGGATCGGGCCATTGCACAATCAGTGGTGAGCCTTGCCACCAACCTTGATATGAAGACCGTTGCTGAAGGGGTGGAAGAGCCGGAACAGCTGGAGATTCTGAAGCAGATCGGTTGCACCTATATTCAGGGCTTTATCCACTCGCAGCCGGTACCGGCAGAGCAGATCCCGGCAGTAGTGCGGAGAGTAGGCGGGGCAGCGTAGTATCGGCAAAATCAACCCCCCTCAGTCCCCCCTTGTCAGGGGGGAAGCATTAAGCCTTTCCTGGTGTTCTCCTCCCCTGATAAGGGGAGGTCGGGAGGGGTTACATTTGCAGGAAGTTGTGCAGCATCCGTTTGGCAGTATGCCGATACCCGCTTTGTGCAACCTGAAAGTCAGCCAGCAGCTGTTCGGTGCGGCAAGCGGTGGCCGGGTCCCAGGCAGCCCAGGTACGAATAATCGGCTCGGTTACCTCTGGGTGGAACTGCAGCCCCCAGGCGTTACTACCGAGCCTGAAGGCCTGGTGGGGGCAGACGGTGGACCCTGCCAACAGCAGGGCGTTATCCGGCAGATCAAAGCTGTCATGGTGCCACTGGAACGTACTGAAGGGGGAGGGGATGCCGTTAAAAAGCGGGTCTGCTTCCCCTTTTTGCGTCAGGGTGACCTGCAGGGTGCCCAGCTCTTCCCAACGGCAGGAAACCACCGGGGTGCCAGAGGCTGCTGCCAGCAGCTGTCCACCCAGGCAGATCCCCAGATAGGGGATATCCTGCTCAAGGCAGCTGCGGATCAACTGTTTAAGCGGATAAAGGAAAGGAAAACGATCATCGTCATTGGCCCCCATGGCCCCCCCCAGCACAATCAGGGCGGTCATAGCATTGGGGTTGGGCAGCACTTCACCACGGTAGATATGGTGGAGCTGGAAGGGCACTCCCAGATCAGCCAGATTTTCAGTAATGTTGCCGGGAGGTACGTCTGGGTCGTTTTGGATGATGATATGGAGCATTGCTACCTACTTCATCGGGTAGTCCGATAGCTTGACAAATTTGAAACCACGCTTCTTCAGTTCCGGCATTGCGGCGATGATCCCTGCGCCGGTACCTGCCTCCGGGTGGTTCATATGGGCGATGATGATATCCCCCGGTTTTGAGGTCAGCAGGGCGGTCTTGACCTGGGCTGCACTGTAGCTTGCCCCGGCGTCTCCCAACACAGAAAATCCGATTACTTCGTGTCCCAGTGCCTGTGAGACCTGCACGGCAAATTCATCGTAATAGGCGGTGCCGGAACGGTAGTAGCGTGGTCGTTTGCCGGTCAGTTCTTCAATTTTGCGGGCGTTCAGCTCAATCTCCTGTACCAGTTCAGTTGCATCTTTTGTGCCTGCTATGCCGTAAACCGAACGTCCATTGATTGAGGCCGGTTTGTGCCACATGCCGTGGTTGGCAATCTCAAACAGCGGGTTGGCTGCCAGTTGCTTGAACAGCTCCGGGTTGGCGTCAATCCAGCGGGCATTGATGAATAGCGTGGCAGATATCTGCTGTTGTGCCAGAAAATCAATCAGTTTTTGATCAACACCCTTTCCCCTGGGAGAACCGCAGGCATCCAGGGTCAGGGCCAGCACCTTGTCCGAGGTGGCAAGCCGGGTGCGTACACCGGGCACGTTTTCACCCCATTGGGTCGGTTGGGCTGTCTTGAATCCGTCTGCAATCCGGTCGGTCAACTGTTGCAGTGATTCTGCCGGAGCGGCCTGGCTCAGGGTGGATATCAAAAGCAGCAGTGCAATGCTGAATAAGGCGAGCTTGGTCATGGTTACTCCTATTGTATCCGGTATAGGGAACGGTAAACGCCCATGTAAGCAACAATCTTTTTAACGTAATCGCGGGTTTCCTGGTAGGGGATGTTCTCTACAAATTCATCCCGTGACAGATAACCAAAGCTTTTGCGCCAGCGATTAACTGCCCCGGCTCCGGCATTGTAGGCGGCAAGGGTATAGACCGTATCCTGGTGGTACTGGTTCAGCAGTTCCCGCAGGTGCTTGGTGCCCAGCCGGATATTATATTCAGGGTTGGTCAGCGTCAGCGGATTAAAGTTCTTTGCCTTGACACCTGCGGTCATGCGGGCCGTTGCCGGCATCATCTGCATCAGGCCAATGGCGCCGGCATGGGACTTCACATCGGCCCGGAAGCTGCTTTCTGCCTTGGCAAGGGACAATACCAGCGCATCTGAAAGCCCGTTTGCCGCACTGTGACGGCTGAACTGTTCTGCATAGGGGCGGGGGTAGCCCAGCGCCCAGAACGCCAGGTTGCTGCGCTCAACTGTGGCAGGCCGATTCTGGTGAAAGGTCATGATTGAACCATGCAGATCACCGGCTGCTTGCTGCAGGCGTGAAAGACCGGGGGCTGCAGTTTTATCAACGTTTTTCAGCTTGAAGGCAGCCAGCTCAGTCCTGGCCTCTTCCAACAGTCCCAGAGATGCCAACTCCTGAATCCGCTGGCTTCCCTCGGGAAACGGCGGCTCTGGCATTCCGTTGGGCAGCGGCATCCAGCCCGTTGCTTTGCTGGTATGCAGGCGGTGCCAGGCAGCATAAAAACCATAAGGAAAGTCATTCAGCAACTGTTTGTAACTGCGCTCAGCCTCAGAATGCTTATTCTGTTTTTCTTTGGTGCGGGCATACCAGTACAACGCCCGTTCACGATAGACGCTGTCTTTGAAAAGATGTTGCAGGCTCTCTTCGGCAGCCGACAGGTTGCCTGAAAGATACTGGCCCCAGGCCAGTTCCCATCCGGCCCGTGGTTTCAGGTCAGATGCGGGGAACTCTTTGATCAGCCGTTGCAGAATCTGAGCCGCATCACTGAAATGACCGTTATGTTTGTTGATCAGGGCCGCTTCCAGCAGGGCATCATCAGCCAATATTCCCCGTTCTGATGCCAGTGACAGTAAGCGGGCCAGTGCTCTGTCTGAAGCCCCCTGACGTTCTTCAAGGCGGGCCAGCATCAAGCGGGCCTCATCGTGGGTGGTTTGTGTGGATGCTGTTGCAGCCCGCTTCAGAAACGGCTCGGCAAGGGAGTAATGGCGTTGTTTGATGGCGGCTTGCCCTGATTTAAGCTCGATTCTGGCCAGCAGTTCATCAGACAGATTGGTACGCGGGATACCGGCAAAGGCCCAGGCAGCTGCATTGGGCTGATTGTTTACCAGTAGCAGCAGACCGCGCTGGAACTGTTCCTCAGCCGTAAAGCTGGTTGCCTCTTTGCGTCCTTTCTTCTCCAGCGATTTCAACTGATCAAGCGCCTTGGGGGCAGCGGAAGAGGCAGGGTGCCGCAGGTGGATGGTGCGGTAGCCCTGTATGGCCGGTGGTAACTCCCCCAACTGCTCCTGACAGAGTGCAGCCTGAAACTGGGCATCAACCGAATCTTTGCCCAGGCTGTGGCGAGCCGTAAACTGGCGATAGGCTGCCAGAGCTGCCTTCAGATCCCCTGCCTCAAACAATGCATCGGCAGCCAGTTTTTCCATCCTGCGGCTGATTGCCGGTGTTGGCGAAAGTTTGGCTGCACTGCTGGCTGCAGTAGCAGCATCACGATACTTTTTCTGACCATACAGTGCATCGGCCTTCAGACTGGCAGCAATATCAGCCAATAACGGGTAACTGCGTTCAGCATCACTCAGGTAGCGGACAGCCTCATCATAGCGTTTCAGGCGCAGGGCTGCTTCGCCAGCCACCAGGTTGCGTGGGCCATCTGCCGGGGCGGCAAGGGCGGCCTGCAGTGCTTCCTGATTCTGATTGCTTCGCAGCAAACCAGTAGCCTTGCGGAGTTGTTCATTACTGTTGTTTGCGGCACCGGCACAGGTCAGGGTAACGGTGAGCGTGCAGATACCAAGGGCGGTGGTCAAGAGACGTCGTAATTGAAAGGTCATGGCAGTACGGTAGTTCCTATTGATCTGAATCTCATTTGGATTGTTGCGTAGGCTCTTTTCAGTATCATCATGGAGCTGATAGGTCAATGCTGCGATCCGGTCATTTTCTGCTTTTCCTGATCAGCGGTTCGGTTATACTCCCTGCATGAGGTTCCCATGAACAAACTGACAACTGATTTTAAAGCGGTGTATCAGCGACTGAACCAGGCCCAGCGTAGGGCGGTTGATACGGTTGAAGGGCCGGTGCTGGTGATTGCCGGTCCCGGTACCGGCAAGACCGAGATCCTGGCGGCCCGGATCGCTAATATTTTGCTGACCACCGATGCCCTGCCGGAGAATATCCTCTGTCTGACCTACACCGATGCCGGTACGGTTGCCATGCGTTCACGGCTGCTGCAGTTTATCGGCCCCAATGCCTACCGGGTGGATATCTTCACCTTTCACGCCTTCTGCAATCTGGTGATTCAGGAACAGGCCGATCACTTCGGCCTGCGTAACCTGACCACCATCTCTGAGCTGGAGCAGTTCCGTTATGTGCGGGAGATTATCGACGCCTTCCCCCATGATCACCCCTTAACCCGCTCCACCGGTGACCTGCATTTTGAGGCAGACCGTCTGCTGGCCCTGTATGAGATCATGAAAAAAGAGGACTGGAGCAGTGCATGGCTGGCAGAACGGGTGGATGCCTATGCGGCTACGCTGGCAGATAGCCCCGATTTTCTCTACAAGCGGCAGACCAAGGGGGCGGATGGTACGGTCTACAAAAAAGGTGATCTGAACGAACGCAAACTGCGGGAGGAACTGCGCAAACTGGAGCAGGTCAAGGCTGCTGCCCAGAGCTTTGACGACTACCAGCGGTTGTTGCAGGAGCGGGGGCGTTACGACTTTGCCGATATGATCCTCTGGTGCATTGCCGCCTTCAAGCAGAGCAGCGATCTGCTGGCCACCTATCAGGAACGCTACCTCTACCTGCTGGTGGATGAGTTTCAGGATACCAGCGGTTCCCAGTTTGAGTTGCTGCTGCAACTGGCTGATTACTGGGATGCCCCCAACCTGTTTGTGGTGGGGGATGATGACCAGTCTATCTTCCGCTTTCAGGGGGCCAGTGTCGAGAATATCCGCCGCTTTGCCGGTCGTTATCAGGATTCGCTTACGACTGTAACCCTGACTGACAACCACCGTTCATCCCAGCTGATTCTGGATGGAGCAGCCGGTCTGATCAGCCGTAACATTGAGCGTCTGAGTAGTGACAAACAACTGGTTGCCAAAAACCCGGAAGTGGCCACGCTGCCTGATCCGCCGGAACTGGTGGGGTATGCCACCACAGCCCATGAGACCGTGGCAGTGGCCAACCGGATCGCCGGGTTGCTGGATCAGGGGGTGTTGCCGGAACAGATTGCCGTGATCTACCGTAACCATAGTCAGTCGGACGAGATAATCCGCTTCCTGACCAGCCGTGGGGTGGCGGTGCAGACCAGGCGCAGGGCTGATATCCTGCAGGAGCCATTGATCCTCAAGCTCTTGACCATTCTGCGCTATCTGGCTGCCGAGCTTGAGAGACCCCATTCCGGAGAACGGCTGCTGTTTGAGATTCTGCATGAAGCCTGGTTTGGAGTGCCGCCCCTGGCCCTGGCCCGTCTGTCAGTTGAAATAGCCCGGCAGCGTACAGAAAAGAAGCCCTGCTACTGGCGGGAACAGTTGCCGGTCCGAGGGATGGACAGAGGCCAGCAGGGGCTGTTTCCTGCCAGCGATGACCTGCATCTGCGCCGGGCAGGGGAGACCATAGAAGAGCTGCTGCGGGATGCGGCCACCATTACCCTGCAGGAGCTGCTGCACCATGTTATTACCCGGCTGGGGATTCTGGCCCAGGCGTTGTCAGCCCATGAAAGGGTCTGGCACCTTGAGCTGCTGAATACCCTGTTTGACTTTGTGCGGGAAGAGACCGCCAAGGTGACCATGTCGCTCTCAGAGCTGCTGGCCATGCTGGCAGATATGCAGCAGCAGGGGATCTCGCTGCCGGTGGAAAAACTGAGCTATACCGGAGCCGGGGTCAATTTCCTGACCGCCCACGGCTCCAAAGGGCTGCAGTTTGATTACGTCTTCATGCTGGGATGCACCCGCAGCGTATGGGATAGTGCCTCCCGCAATCGGACCTACAAGCTTCCCCCCACGATCTGGTCAGGCCCGGCAGGCAGTGAAGAAGAGGAGTCCCGAAGGTTGTTCTACGTGGCCATGACCAGGGCGCGAAAGCAGTTGGTGGTCTCCTGGCCGGAGCGTGATAATAAGGAAAAGGAACTGGAGAAAAGCCGCTTTGTAGCTGAGTTGACCGAAGGTGGTGTGGCTGGCCTGCAGCAGGTGGTTCTGGCTGATGATGAGCTGTTGGCCTTTGGCAGCAGTGTTCTGCAGGCAGCACCGGCCCGGCTGCCAAGCTCTTTTATTGATGACAGTTTTGTGGATAGTCTGCTGCAGAAATACTCGTTAAGTGTGACCCACCTGAATAGTTACCTGCGCTGTCCGGTCTCCTTCTATTTCAATACCCTGCTACGGGTGCCAGCGCCGATGAGTGCTGCCCTGACCTTTGGTTCTGCTGTCCACCATGCCCTGGAACAGATCTTCCGCAAGATGAAGAACGATCCTGCCAGGCGGTTTCCCAATCTGGACACCTTTGTGGAGGATTTTCGCTGGTTCATGCAGAAGCATGAGGCCGGTTTTACCCCGGCAGAGTTTCGGCGCAGGCTGGAGTATGGCGAGGCGATTCTGCCCGGCTTCTATGATGCCCATCACAAACGCTGGAAACAGGATGCACTGGTGGAATACCCCTTCCGCAATATCCTGATGGATGATGTCCCGTTGAACGGTAAGCTGGATATGCTGGAGTTCTCCGGCAGCCATGTCACGGTGGTGGATTACAAAACCGGTAACCCTCAGAATGCGCGCAAGAAGCTGAATCCGCCTGATCCTGAGAAGGTTGCCAAGGCGCTGGCTGAGGGTAAAGAACCCCATGACGATGACCGGTTGGGCGGCGATTACTGGCGCCAAGCGGTCTTCTACCGGATTCTGGTGGAACATGAACCGCGTCGCAACTGGATCATGTCAGCTGCCCGTTTTGAATTTGTGGAGCCGGAAAAGGACACTGGTGAGTACAAAAGCGCACGCTTTGAGGTCTCTGATGATGAGGTGGCACAGGTCAGGCAACAGATTAAAGAGGTTTATGCAAAGATTCAGGCTAAAGAGTTTCATGTCGGCTGCAACAAGCCGGAGTGCGAATGGTGCAGCTTTGTGAAGCGGCTAGCCCCATGCTCCTGATCCCCTCAGGTCGCCAGGCCGGTGATATAACGTGTGATCCCTTTTCTTCAGTATCCAGCATACTGCCAAAGGTAACCTTGAAATCGCCAAAGCGATCATTGACCGCATCCATGGCCCTGGCCAGCTGCTCTTGCCTCCGTTCCTCCGCAAACAGGGACGGTTGCTGTTCCTGATACTCCAGATTGCTCAGGCAGACCCCCAACAGCCTGACCGGTTGGCTGACCTCCATGCTGTCCAATAGCCGTACCGCTGCCCTGTAGATTGCGCCACTCTGGTTGATGTAGCTACCCAGGGTGGTCTGTTTCTGAATGTTGGTAAAAAAGTCGGCAAAACGGATGTAGATACTGACGGTCCTGCCGGTGACTCCGTAACGCCGCGCCCGCCTGCCCACCATCTCTGACAGCTGCAGCAGATAGCGCAGGATCTCTTGCCGTGTTTCAATATCCTTACCCAGCGTCATGGAGTGGCCAATGCTCTTGACCTGCTCATCTCCTTCAGTCGCCACCACCGGGCTGTCGTCAATTCCCTGTCCCATCTGCTTCAGTCTGGGACCGATAATGCCAAATTTCCTGCTGAGAATCTCTTCCGGGAAACGTCCCAACTGTCCACATCTCTTGATTCCAAGCAGGTTCAGCTGACGTTCCAGCTTTTTGCCGATGCCGCAGAGATCGCCGATGGTAACTGATTCCAGCACCGTCTGAATCCGATCCGGCGCTATCACGGTTAAGCCATCCGGTTTCTGCATATCGCTGGCCAGCTTGGCCAGCAGCTTGTTCGGGGCAATGCCGACGGAGCAGGTCAGGCCCAGTTCCTGTCTGATCCGGGCTTTTAACTGGCAGGCAATGATTTCAGGGGGACCAAACAGGGCATGGGAGTGGGTTACATCAAGAAAGGCCTCATCAATGGAAAATACCTCCACCAGCGGGGTGTACTGCCGCATCATCGCAATAATCCGGCGGGAGGCAGCGGTGTATTTTTTATTGTCCCCGACTACAATGATCAGCTCGGGGCAGGCCCGTTTGCCCTCCCAGATGGCCATGCCGGTCTTGACGCCAAAGCTGCGGGCTTCGTAGGAAGCGGTGGTGATAACCGTGCGATGGCCTGAGCCGACAACAGCAACCGGTTTGCCTTGCAGGCTTGGGTCGCTCTGCTGTTCCACCGAGGCAAAAAAGGCATTCATATCGATATGAAGGATAACCCTGTCCATGGAACAGAAGCTACCAAATGACTACCATTGTCAGTCAAGCAGGATCTGCTTGCATTGTATGCCCGCTGCTATTTGCCTCTGTCAATCGGCATCCTAAGTTGACCCAAATCGGCGTCCAATTTCGACCTGCCTGAACATGAGATATCGAGTGATTACAAGAATAGTGGTGGGTCAAATAAGGTGCCGATGTGGGTCGTAATTGGTCGCAGACTCACAGTTGCAAACTCTTCCCTCAGAGCAAGTGGTATGCCTGGTGGAATAGCCGTGTTCCTGCGTTCAAAGGTCCGCTGAATTGCCGTCTGTAGTGTTATTCCGTCAAAGTTGAATATTCGGGCAATGGTCCATATGTCGTAAAAATCTTTCATCCGGCTGTTGGCAATGCCCAGCTTGACCATGGCCTCAAGCTTTTCCGCGATCACCGTTTCTGCTGGATACACGCGCAGGTGTGGTGCTGGCAGTTCCAGTATGGTGGGATAGATGGCATTGCTGGCTTCTGGTGTAATGGTGTCACCGAATCCGACATCCACCTGTATGATGATCCTGGCTCCTGCCAGTTCGGCATTAAAAGTGAGGCGCGTACCACCGTATTCCATCTGGTCGCGGATATCCTCAGCCTGTATGCTTTGGCTGTCAAAGGTGATGCCGTCATCCTCTGCCTGCGTCTGACAGATGATTTGAAATACGCCTTTCAGCTCTTCAAGATCACTCTCATCAAATCCAGCCAGATCAATATCCCGTGTTGTACGGAATCCCTCGATGCCCCATAGCGGGAACAGCATGGCTCCCTTCAATACAAATCGGTTGCTATAGTTTGATTTACCCAGGCGATAGAGAAACCGCTCCAGTCCATAGCGCGTCAGTATCAGGTTGAAATCAGACTGTTCTGCCTTTGCCTTGTTGAGCAGCTTCTGTCGGACTGACGCTGCCATGTTGGTTTGTTTGGCTGTCATAGTGTCATAGCCTCCAGATATGGACGCATGACGTTACTTACCCGGCAAAGTTTTGCATACTGCCACAGTTCATCCATGGTGCAGAGCTTCTTGCGTTGACATTACCGT
>NZ_JAOTRZ010000322.1 GCF_030247655.1 Trichlorobacter sp.
TCTTCCAGGAGGACGGTGCTGCCCCAAGCCATGTGCTCAACCGGAGTGTCGTTGATCGGGTCATCAAGCCCCAGATTGATTCCGGCGTGTACTAGGATGAAATTACCCTCTTCGTAAGAGTACGGCAAACCAGCCAGAAACTTTCGATAGCGTAGCGGAATATCTGCAGGCTGTTTGACGCCAAAGCTGAACAAGGTCTTTTGCCCCCAGTTTTTTGTCCACTGACAGGAAAAGAGATCATGATCCTGCGAAAGGTTGCGGATCAGCATGTCCTCATGGTTGCCGCGCAGTGGCCGCAGATCATACCCGGCCTCCTGCATGCTGATGATGATATCCAGCACACCCATGCTGTCAGGACCGCGATCAATGTAATCACCCAACAGGTAGATCCGGTCGTCAGGCTTTGGATTGATCCGATCAATCAGGACCTGGAAGGTCTGTGATCCACCATGTATGTCGCTAATTGCGTAGCGGGTCATGAGGTGTAAAGTGGCTTGGAAATGGACAGATCATCCTTTGAAATCGTGGCTGGTTGGGATGGCATATGCGCAATATCAGATATTCCGGCATCCCTCAATATCGTCCAAGTGAAGTCTTTTTCTGTGATGGTAGTTTTTATAGCAATCACCTTTGCACCCATAACCATGTAACCAAAGCTTAATGATCCAAGCTGCATTCTGAATCTGGGCTCCATGCCGATTACTGGATACAGGGGGATGTTTGATTCCTTGGAAGCTTTTTGTAATGCCCTGACAAATGCAACCAGCATGGCGGTGGCCCCTTGTCCGAACTGGTTGTCGTAGGCCCCGGCATGCTCTATATCTTCAAGGGTTTCTTTGCCGCCAGGTTTTGGAAATACAAATACTGAGATGCCTGCTTCAAAGTGGTTACCTTTGTCACGCAGGTAGGGAAAAGGAATCAGCAGTCCTTCGTAAGAGTTTTGAAGGTAATAAAGGATGGCAATGCAGCTCAGGATAATGTTGGTCTCCATGGCTGCATTTACCTGTTCGCGGCTGCAATCAGGCGGTTGTAACTTAATGCCCATAACCTCTGTGTCGTCACATTGCATTACCAGTCCGTATTCAAGCGGTTTGTCGGCAGATTTAAGCCCGACAATGCCGTAGGGCATCAGCTCCCTGATCTGCTGGAACAGTTCTCTGTCAATGGGAGCAAGGTGGATATTGCCTTTGGGTGTTGGTATGGTTTTCATAGGTCTCCCTTCCTGAGCATGGATTACATCAGTTTTCTGAGAGTTCACTATACCATGCAGGTATGACAAAAAATGTCGTTTTGGGATTTCAAGAAATCTTTTGTGGCTATTTTACTGCTTAACCCTCCCCATTTAGCGTCCAATACCTCAAAATTTATGCGCGATTTCGCTTGATTGAGATGACGTTGTTTTCTGCCCCATTGATAATACTTAAGATTTTTTGTTCCCATGTTTCCAGGGCTTTCTGCTTTTCAGTATCATACCGGTATTGGTTGTAAACTCTGATAACTCCTTGCTTGGCGTGGTTGAGTACTGCATCAATCACTTCGTCCATTTCACCGGCTTGTGCCATAAAGGTTGCAGCAGTGCGGCGAAGATCATGGGGGGTAAAATCATCTACCTCAAGTTTGTTGACTGTTGCCGGTTGGCCATCTTTCTGATAGAGCGGTCTCCCTTTGGTGTCGGTGAGGGGAAAGGCAATATTCCGTGCCACTGCCCGAGATACTGCATGGCGATCAACGGATTGATTCTTGTTCTGGTGCCTCGATGGAAAGATGTAGCCTTTATAATCAGATCCGTGTGGGAGGTTTCGGGCAGACATAACACGCTCAACCTGCTCGGCAATAATGTGCTGTACGGTTTCTGTTAAATACACCCTGTGAGACTTTTTATTTTTGGCCCTGCCTTTCCCATCCTGCTCCTGACGGTCTGCAGGGATGGTCCACCAATCCTTATCAATATCATTGGTGTGCATACCAATTACTTCACCAGGGCGTTGAGCTGTAAGGATAATGAGTTTTAAGGCGAGCTTTATGTCCTCAGTCATGGAGGCTTTTTCCAGGTTGTTCCAAAATAGCTTGATCTCTTCTTGTGATAGCACTCTTTCTCGCGAATTGAGCGGAGCTGGTAGTTTAACTCCAGTAGCGCAGGAATAGGGTAAGATGTCTTTTTCAACAGCATAGTTGAGCATCTTGCGAATGATCTTGAAGGTGTTGTTTGCCATCCCTGGAGAGCCACGCTCTATAATGC